>CANKQY010000008.1 GCA_947485745.1 Bacteroidota bacterium | reverse complement strand
TTAGCAAGCAGTTCAGAGAAATAATCGTCCAATAGGACAGGTATTTTTGCTTTAAGTTCAAATAATCAGGTAAATATATACAAAATGATAAACAAAAATAAACCTAATTTAGTTGTTTTAAGTGGAGCAGGAATAAGTCAGGAAAGTGGGTTGAATACTTTTAGAGACACAGACGGGCTTTGGGAAGGACATAAAATTGAGGATGTTGCAACTCCAGAAGCTTGGCAGAAGGACAAATTAATGGTTCTAAATTTTTATAATTTAAGGAGAAAAGCAGTTTTGGATGCCATTCCTAATGCAGCGCATTTAAGCTTAAAAAAACTAGAAGAACATTTTAACGTACAAATTATTACCCAAAATGTAGATGATTTGCATGAAAGAGCTGGGAGCTCAAATATCATGCACTTACATGGGAGTATTTTGGAGAGCAGAAGCATACAAAATCCTAGTTTAATTTATCCTATAAAAGGCGCCGATTTAAACATAGGAGATTTGTGTGAATTGGGCAGCCAATTGAGGCCAAATATTGTATGGTTTGGAGAAGATGTTCCTATGATTCCACATGCGGCAGAATGGGTTAAAAATGCTACAGTTTTTTTGATTATTGGCACTTCTCTTCAAGTATATCCGGCTGCTGGTTTGATTAGGTATTTTTCTGAGCAAAAGACATTGTATATCATAGACCCTAAACCAATGCCTTTTATAAGAAATAGTCAAACGCAACATATCCAAAAAGCAGCAGTTGAAGGCATGGTTGAATTAGAAAAAATGCTACTTGAAATGTTGTAATTATGGGAGTTAAAAAAATTGAACAAATTGTTGTTATTTTGAGCCTTGTTTAGGTTTAAAATTTATGAATAAAAAAAATGAATTATCCATCGCCTTAATCCAAACATCTTTGGTATGGGAAGATTACACGGCAAACATTCAACACATTCATGAGCAAATAATTTCTTTACCTAAAGAAATAGACCTAATTGTATTGCCAGAAATGTTTACAACTGGTTTTACCATGCTTCCAGAAATATTTGAGGATACAATAGAAAATGATACCCATGAGCACTTATTGAAATGGGCTCAATTAACTGGTGCAGCTATATGTGGCAGCCATTTGGTAAAATTCAATAGCCATTATTTTAATCGCTTTGTTTGGGTCGAACCAAATGGAAATAAATATTTTTATGATAAAGCGCATTTGTTTAGGATGGGTGAAGAACAATTGCATTACCAAAAAGGAAACAAAAGATTGATTGTTCATTATAAGGGATGGAAAATTGCCCCATTTATCTGTTATGATTTACGCTTTCCAGTTTGGATCAGGAAGACAAAAGAATTTGATTATGATTTATTGTTGTTTGTAGCCAATTGGCCCGAGAAGAGAATTGCACATTGGAAAGCCTTAACTTTGGCCAGGGCCATTGAAAATCAAGCTTATGTTATTGCTGTAAATAGAGTGGGTAAAGATGGAAATGATATTTATCATTCTGGTGATTCTTGTTTAATATCTCCTCTAGGAGAAGTTTTATATGCAGTTGAGCATGAGGCTGCAAATAAAATATTAAGTATATCTTATGATACTTTGGAGAAATATAAAGAAAGTTTCCCCGTTGGTTTAGATGCAGATAAGTTTGAAATTAGTTAAAGTTGCAACGATATTGCAGCAGAATCCATCCTAAATAAGTTAAAAAGAAGAAATGATTATGTTAAAAAAATATGTTTATGTGCTTTTTGCGATAAGCTTAACAGTTTTGAGTGTAAGTGGTCAGAACAAACCTGCAGCAAGTGCTACAACACCCTTGGTTGGGCAAGGGATTCTACAGTTTGATTATGATCGATTTGATTTTGGGAACGTAAATGAAAAAGGAGGTAGGGTTTTCCATGATTTTAGATTTGTAAACAATGGAAAAGGGCCTATTAAAATAACTAATGTAATAACTTCTTGTGGATGTACCCATTCAGAATGGACTCGCACGCCAATAAATCCCGGAGATTCAGGGATAATTCGTGCAAGTTTTGACCCCGATGGCAGACAAGGTAAATTCGACAAAACACTTACTGTAGAAACTGATGGCTCTCCAACAAATCATAACCTGGTGATAAAAGGCCATGTTTATCCTGCCAAATTCAACTTTGCTGAAACCTACAAATATCAATATGGCAATATTGCTGTTGTTACCAATAACTTTAATTTTAATGCAGTAAAAAGCAATGGGTACGATTCAACCGAAATAGGCCTGTACAATATGGGTAATAAAAAAGTTTATGTTTATAAAATTGAAACTCCTTCAAACATATTAACCACAAGGCCCTACGACCATATGCCCCCCAATACGGAGATGCGAATTCCATTAAAATATTACCCTAAGGTTCCAATTGAATATGGCCCTATTCGCCAAGAGTTTCGCATCTATACCAATGATGATTCGCTTCCAATTAAGCGCTTTTTTGTTACCGCTAATATTGTGGAAGACTTTAGTATGATGAGTAAAAAAGACCTAAAAATGGCACCTAAACTTATTATGAAATCCAAGGAAGTTGACCTAGGGAATGTGCCGCTTTTTAATACACCAACAGCAGTTTTTACCATAACCAATAAAGGTAAGAAAGATTTAATTATTAGAAAGATAGTAAGAAATTGCACTTGTTTAACCCCAGAAATGGAGCAAAAGGTTATACCCAAAGGCAAATCTGCTGAATTAAAGGTGCAATATTCTTTGGTTAACATGGCCGGACCAGATTCAAAAACCATAAAAATGATAACCAACGATCCTAATAATTCTGAGGTTACGCTTACCATTAAAATTAACATAACAGAGTAAGCTAAGGCTATTTTTTTTAGTATTTAATATTTTTGCCCTTCATAAATAAAAGTAGTTATGAATAAGATAGCAGTTTTGAGCTTAGGTTTTTTTGGCGGTCTAATAGGCGCCATATTAATTGCACAATTTCAATCAAAACAAGTTGTACTAGAAACCTCAAATCCTAACCAATCTAATTTTTCAAATGTAAACTATATAGGTGCATCGGCATCGAGTTTAGATTTTATCAATGCATCTAAAGCTTCCACACCTACCGTGGTTTTCATCAAAACTTTAACCAATCAAAGGGCGTATCAAGATCCATTTAACGACTTTTGGAGTGGTATGGATTTCTTTGGAAGGAGAGGGCCAGTTGCTAGTTCGGGCTCGGGAGTAATTTTAACTGATGATGGATATATTGTAACCAATCAACATGTAATTAAAAATGCCGATCAGATAGAGGTTATCATGAACAACAATAAACAGTCGTTTAAGGCTACCGTAATTGGCTCAGATGCATCTACAGACTTAGCCTTACTTAAAATTGAAGGTTCAACTTTACCACACATTGTATTAGGTAATTCTGATTTGGTTGAAGTAGGAGAATGGGTGTTGGCAGTAGGTAACCCATTTAATTTGGCCTCTACTGTTACAGCTGGAATTGTGAGTGCCAAGGGAAGGAATATCAATATTGTAAATAACCAGTTTCCCATAGAAAGTTTTATCCAAACAGATGCTGCCATTAATCCAGGAAATAGTGGTGGCGCTTTGGTTAACCTAGAAGGTAAATTGATTGGCATTAATACTGCTATAGCCAGCAATACCGGTTCATACAATGGTTATGGATTTGCCATTCCGGTTAATATTGTAGCTAAAATTGTCAAAGATTTAATTGAATATAAAGAAGTTCAAAGAGGCTTTACGGGAATGGAAGTAAAGGATGTGGATGCTGCTAGCGCCACCAGGTTAAAAATAAAAGACAATCATGGGGTTTTAGTTGATAAAATGCTTCCAGAAGGGCCTGCAGAGCTCGCGGGTATTAGGCAAGGCGATTTAGTTATAAAAATCAATGATAAAAATATTGATAGTAAGGCTAATTTCGATGAACAAATTGCTTACCTTAGACCTGGCGATAAAATAGCAGTTGCTTACCTAAGAAATGGAAAGGAAGAATTAAGTACCATCAAACTCATTAATAACGAAGGAAATAATGCTATCCTCAAAAAAGGAACGGTAGTTTCTGAAAATTTGGCTGCAGAATTTCAACCAATTTCAAAAATTGAAAAAGATAAATTTGGAATCAATTTTGGGTACAGGGTTTCCAATATTAGGCAGGGAAGGGCAGCACAAATGGGAATCCAAGAAGGGTTCATTATTACTTCTGTAAATAGAAGAGAATTTGAGAAAGTGGAGGATCTTATAAGAGCATTAGAATCTGCTCGCGGGCAAGTTTCAATAGAAGGTGTTTTCCCAAATGGGGGAAGAGGGGTGTTTTCGTTTTATACTTATTAAACAATATAATTATGATTGATTTTGGCTATTTAGAAGCAAATAAAGAAAGGTTTAGAAATGAGTTTTTAACTGCTCAACCATTTCCTCACATAGGAATTGATCAAATTTGTGATGAGGCTAAATTAACTGAGCTATACAATCAAATTCCAAAAATTGATACGCCTAGTGCAGATTATGTTTTTGCCAAAAACAAATTTGAGAAGAGCAAATATTATGAGTTAGGCGGATTATTTATGGAACTTCATGAAGATTTTAATAACCCAAAGTTTGGCGAATTGATTAGCTATATTACTAATGAAGATGTTTTTATTGACCCTACTTTTTATGGTGGTGGAATTCACCAAGGAAGAAATGGCAGCTTCCTAGATATGCATGCCGATTTCAATTACCATCCTCTCAAAGAAAATTGGTTCAGAAACCTCAATTTATTGTTATATATTAATAAAGATTGGAAGAAAGAACATGGTGGCGAATTAAAATTAGAAGACGGCAGAACAGGTGTAAAAACTGAAGTAGACGTGCCTTTTAATAGATTAGCAATCATGCATTGTAGAAGCTATACTTTACATGGGTATGATCCTATCAATTTTCCAGAAGGTAAGGCCAGAACCTCCATTGCAGCTTATGCCTATAGCATTCATAACGACCATAAAGAAGCAAGCAGAACAACCGTTTGGCATGTTAAAAAAGATTCGCCATTCAAGTATTTTCTCTCTAAAATATGGGTGCCTGCTGTTAAGCTTAAGAGTATATTTAGCAAAAGCAAAACAGCAGACAATTAGTTTATTTGATGAGGAAATAACCTATGTGTAATGTAACAAACAATCGGTTGACAATGTTGTTATAACCTATGATGTTTTTCAGAACAATTTTAATTTGTATTGGTTTCATTATTCCTTCCTTTGCAAACTTTACATTAGCCCAGAAAGCTAGTATTAGTGGCTATGCAAAAGATAGTTTAACCGGAGAAACCCTTATTGGGGCTTCCATTAGAACTGAAGATGGATTGCATGGAACTGTTACCAATGTTTATGGTTTTTTTTCTCTATCAATTTCTAATCCTAAAATACCAATTATATGCTCGTATGTTGGTTATAATCCGAAAAGATTTCTTTTAAAGAAAGAGATAAATGAAAATATTCAATTTGCCTTATCGCCAAAAGAAAGAGAAAGCAAAGAGGTAGTAATAATTGGGGAACGAAATGATAGAAATGTAAAAAGCACAGAAATGGGCAGAATTGAATTGAGTGGCGAAAAAATTAAATCACTACCAGTTGTTTTTGGCGAACCAGATGTGTTAAAAGCAATAACCTTGCTGCCAGGCATAAAAAGTGGAGGCGAGGCCAGTACGGGTTTTTATGTGAGAGGCGGAGGCCCTGACCAAAACCTAATTCTCATGGATGAAGCTGTGGTTTATAATCCCTCTCATTTGTTTGGTTTCTTATCCGTTTTTAACTCCGATGCAGTAAAAAACATAGAAATTATCAAAGGTGGGATGCCTGCCAATTATGGGGGTCGTTTGTCTTCTATCTTAAACGTAAACATGAGAGAAGGAAACAACCAACAGTTTAAATACAGTGGAGGTATTGGTTTAATCTCCTCCCGATTATCTGCTGAAGGTCCTATAAATAAAGGGAAAAGCAGCTTTCTTGTTTCTGGTAGAAGAACCTATATTGATGTTTTTGCGAGGCCCTTTTTGCCCGATGAAATAAAAGGAAATAGCTATTACTTCTATGATGTAAACCTGAAATTAAATTTTATCCTAAGTCCCAAAGACCGAATATATGTTTCTGGTTACTTTGGAAGAGATATTCTTGATTACAAAAGTCGAACCAATAGCACTGTTAATTTCAATTTTGGTTGGGGTAATAGCACTGCCACTTTGAGGTGGAACCATATTTTTAATACTAAACTTTTTAGCAATACCAGTATCATTTTTAATAGGTATGAATTGTTCAATGATTTTAAGTTTGGCGCAGGAGGATTCAATGTAAGAAGCAACCTATTGGACTGGAATCTTAAAAACGATTTTACCTATTACCCTAACGACAAACATCAGATTAAATTTGGCTTCAATTATACCTTCCATACCTTTCAACCTGGTATTTTAGCTGGAAATATTGGTTCAACCAAAATTACTGAAACCATCAATAAACAATATGCGCATGAATATGCTGCTTACGCATTAGATGAATGGAAAATCAATAATAGGTGGTCTGTTAATTATGGTTTGAGGTTGGTTGCCTTTCAATTGGTTGGGCCATACACTCAGCAAGAATACGACAACGACACTCAACTACCTACTGGAAAGTCTTTCTCATACGGACGAAACGAAACTATTTCATTTTACCCGAGGTTAGAGCCAAGATTTAATTGTAATTACCTCATCAATGAAAATTCTAGTATCAAGTCATCCTATACACAAACCTATCAATTCTTGCACTTAGCAACCACCTCAGGGGCTCAATTTCCTGTTGATTTATGGGTACCAAGTAGTAAGTTAGTAAAACCTCAAATGGCAAGGCAATATGCTATTGGTTATTTTAGAAACTTTAGAGAGAATGCTTATGAAACTTCGGCAGAAGCATACTATAAGCCCATGAGAAATCAAATTGAATTTAAGCCAGGTGCTTCCTTGTTTTTTAATCAAAATTTAGAAAATGAAATGGTTTTTGGACAAGGAACAAGTTATGGCTTGGAGTTATTTCTAAAAAAGAAAACAGGTAAATTTACAGGTTGGGTAGGCTATACTTGGAGCAAAAGTACCAGACAGTTTGATGAATTAAATGAAGGCAAACCCTTTTATTTTAGGTATGATAGAACACATGATATGTCAGTTTTAATCAGCTTTCAAATTAACAAGAAATGGGCTGGGAATGTTGTATTCGTTTATGGAACGGGCAATGCGACAACCTTGCCAGATTCGAGATACGCCTACAGATATGGCATCGATCCTGTTACCGGTGAGCCAGATTATATTTTCATAGATAAGTATTCTTCTATTAATTCTTTTAGGTTACCAGCTTACCACCGTGCCGACTTGTCATTTACGTATAATCAAATTCAAACTAAGAAATTTGAGAGCTCTTGGAATTTTAGTATTTACAATGTTTATAATAGAGCAAATCCTTATTTCATTTATTTTTTACCAGATATAAAAAGCCAAACCGTAAAAGCATACATGGTTTATTTGTTTCCAATTGTTCCATCTGTTCAATGGAATTTTAAATTCTAAATTCATGAAAAAAGCAATAATTAAATATGTGATTCTTTTTATAGCAACCCTACAATTGGCAGCTTGTGAGAAAGAAATTAAAATTAATATTCCTGCTTCAAAAGAGGAGTTAGTGGTGGAGGCATCCATCAATCAACTTTCGTCCACATTGAACTATGTTATTTTATCAAAAACCATGGATTATTTCAACCCCAGTTTGAGCCTTTTAGCTGTGCGAAATGCCAAAGTTTTTATAACAGAAGGAAACATTGTAGGAAACGATACCATTTATAATATTGCCAATCAAACCCAATTTTTTGATTTAGTGGATTCTCTTTTCCCTGGCATTTATGTGAATCCATTATTTACTGGAAAGGTCGAAACGCCCTACAAGCTTGATGTTGAGCTAGTAGATGGTAGAAAAATTACTAGTAAAACCTTTATTCCAAAACCAGTAGTAATAGATAGCATGCATTATTGGTTCGAACCAAATAATAAAGATACCAACGCATATTTTTACCTTCAATGGCAAGATGGCCCAGAACAAAATAATTATAGAGTGGTGCTTAAAAGAGGATTTATTCCTTTTCTTTCTGGTTGGGGTTATGGCGATAGATTCTATTCTTTTGATGATGCCTTAATCAATAACCAACCTCGACCATTTTTAATGCTCAATCCGTTTAAATACGGCGATACCGTAAATATTTACCTATCACAAATTGGGAGACCAGAATACCTCTTTTGGGATTCGTTTAGAAACGCAGCTAATAACGGCGGACCGTTTGCAACACCCGTATCAGTAAAATCTAATGTTACCGGCGCCATTGGCTCATTTACTGGTTATGCTTTAACACAAGAGCAAATAATATTGAGATGATTATCATTCTTACTTGGCAACAACCATCGCTAAATATAGAGTGCTAGCTCATTTATTTACCTCAATATCTTTAGCTCTTTATTTACCCAATAAAAAACTTACTCCTACAGAATGATGCCATAACTGATCATAAGAAAATCTGGTGTATTTTGCTAAACCTTCTACCTTGTCTCCATTCGTCCAACCATAATAGGATTGAATATTGATATAAAATCTTTCCTCACATTTTATATTCATACCAATTCCTAAAGGAATTACAAGATCTAAGGCTCCATCTTTATTAAAATCATTTCCACTATTGTATTCTGTGTACCTGGTTCCAATTCCAGTCATAAAATAAGGCGTAAATTTAGCATTATCCTTTGCCATAAATTTCCAACGAGCAGTAACATCTGCATAAGTAAATTTAGCATTGTAATAATAATCTATATTTCTAAAGTATCCTTCTTCCCCTCTTAGTAATGACATGTTCAAGTCAAAACGGGTATTTAAATACCTCGAAGCATTTAATCCCACATAACCAGGTTTGCTATTAGTAGTTGTGATTTTATTGTTTGTATAAATTCTATTTGATCCTAAGTCAAATTTTAAAAAACCATTACCTAAATCGCCACAGTATTCAGAAATTCCAAAATTAAGCCCCAAAGCCCATTTGTGGTCAGCAGTTTGAGCCCTTAATATTTGGCCAAGACCAATAACTAAATAGGATAAAAGTAGTAGTTTTTTCATGTTTGTAATTACTAAGCTGCTAAAATATCGATTTAATGAGAAAATAAAAATCAAATACATCAAATTTTTAATCTTTCTTTTAAATGAAACTTGATTTATATTTTAATTATGTTTGAAATAAATGAAAGGGAGCAACCGTGTTTAGTGTTTTTATAATTGGTACTGGTAAATTGGCTAAAAATTTAGCCAATGCGTTAATTAATAATGGTATTGAATTAAAGGGTGTTTATTCAAAAACCTTAAGTCATGCCAAAGAATTCTCAGCATTGTTTAATATTCCTTGTGTGGATAATTTGGCTATAATTCCAAGCGATTGCGACGTTTATATTCTTGCCGTTTCCGACCAATCTATTGAGGAGGTTTCTAATCAAATTGAGGTGAACGGAATTGTGGTGCATTGCTCTGGAATGGAATCATTATCGGTATTAAATAAACACAAGCAAACAGGTGTTTTTTGGCCTATTCAAACTTTTAGCAATAATTATTATGCTAATTTTTCCAATAACCCCATTTGTATTGAATCAAAAGATGCTAACGATTTGAGGATTTTGGAGTTTCTCTCTGATAAAATTGGTGCAAAAACAATCTTTGTGAGTGAAATTCAAAGGCAACAATTACACCTATCTGCTGTTTTAGTTAATAATTTCAGCAACCATTTATTTGTATTGGCACAAAAATTCTTAGAAGAAAATGATTTGCCTTTTGAGATTCTTAAACCCTTAATTCATGAAACTGTTTCCAAACTTGAAATATTAAGTCCAAGCTTGGCGCAAACAGGGCCAGCCTTAAGAAATGATATAGGAACCGTGCAAAAACACCAAGAATTATTAGCCAATTACCCAAGCTTATTAAGCATTTACAGACAATTAAGTGAAAGTATTTTACAAAATAAATCCTAAGTTTTTTACGTTATTTGTAATTCAAATATGAAAAAGCTATTATTTTTATTTGCATTAATTTTAGGTTCAAACAGTGCCTTTTGTACCCGTATACTTATACCAATGGATGAGGAACAAAAGAATCATTTAAAGGCTTATGGAATTTCTTATTGGGTGCTAAAAAAAGACCTTGAGGTTAATTGGCTGCTCAATTACAAAGGTGGTAGCTTTATGTTTATGTACAATGAATTTCTCGAAAACGAATGTAAGATAAGAGGGGTTACTTATGATATTATTAGTGAAGGGCAGGTAACAGAAATATTAATGGAAATAGCTGCTCCCGAGGTAAACAAAGAAATGGTACGTTTACTAAAGGCTCCAAAAATTGCAGTATATTCTCCTAAAACAAAACAACCCTGGGACGATGCAGTTACTTTGGTGCTTACCTATGCAGAGATTCCTTATGAAGTTGTTTATGATGATGAAGTGCTTAATGGAAAGCTAAGTTTATATGATTGGCTTCATGTGCACCATGAAGATTTTACAGGCCAATTTGGTAAGTTTTATTCTAGTTTTGCGAATGCGGCTTGGTACCAAGCCGAAGTAAGAGAAAATGAATCAATGGCCGCCAAACATGGATTCTCCAAAGTCTCGGAGCTAAAATTAGCCGTGGCAAAAAAGATCAGAGATTATGTTTTTGGTGGCGGATTTATGTTTGCCATGTGCAGTGCCACAGATACCTACGATATTGCTTTAGCGGCAGATGGTGTTGATATTTGTGAGCAAGTTTTTGATGGAGATCCTGCCGATTGGGCTGGCGATAAAAAGCTAGATTTTGGTAAAGGGTTCGCTTTTAAAGACTATAAATTGTATTACGACCCCATGATTTATGAGCACAGCTATATCGACGCAATGCAAGGCACCAGGCCAGTTTCAGAAGACAATGATGTATTTTCCTTATTTGAATTTAGCGCTAAATGGGATATGGTTCCTGCAATGCTCAATCAAAATCATACCAGTACAGTAAAAGGTTTTTGGGGTCAAACCACCGCATTTCGAAAGGCGTTTATCAAAAGTGATGTGCTCATTTTGGGAGATAACAAATCACTCAATGAAGCACGGTATATTCATGGAACTGCGGGCAAAGGCACCTGGACTTTTTACGGTGGCCATGATCCAGAGGATTACCAGCATCAAGTAGGAGAGCCACCAACTGATTTAAGTTTACATCCAAACTCACCGGGTTACCGACTCATTTTGAACAATGTTTTGTTTCCTTCGGCCCAAAAGAAAAAACAAAAAACCTAAATTTGTTGAACCTATTTATAATACTTGCTACATTGTAATTTTAGCAGCAACGTTTTAGGTTTGCGCTGTAATATAAATTTCAAAAAAAATCTGCTAGATTATTCAATGATATTTAGCTTTTGATTTGAACGGCAATTAGTAATTGCTTTTTTAAAACGGTTTGAACCCAATTGCTTCTCGGCATTCCTTTAAAGTTTTGTTTGCACTTTCAGAAGCTTTTTCTTTGCCAATTTGAACCACTTGTTTCAATAATTGATGGTTGGCGTCAATCTCTGCAATTTTCTCTCTTATGGGGGTTAAAAATGAAACCATGTCCTCAGCCAAATCTTTCTTAAAATCGCCATACCTGATTGCACAATTGCTATAAAGATTTTGGTAGTGTAAGAGTTTGTCTTCACCAGATACAATCTTCATTAAATCAAATAAATTTTGAACCGCATCACTTGGCTTAGTATTCATTTCGTTTGGACCTGTATCTGTAACAGCCCTGCTCAATTTCTTTCTAATCAACTCTGGTGAATCAATCAAGTTAATTACATTGCCATCACCATCACTCTTACTCATTTTTCCGCCACCTTGCAAGCCTGGTATTTTAACCAATTCCTTGCCATAATTAAATGCAAATGGTTCAGGAAAAATTTCCTTTTCATATATTCTATTGAACCTATTTCCGAAAGTTCTGGCCATTTCTAAATGTTGCTCTTGGTCTTTACCCACAGGTACTTTGCTTGCTTTATGTATAATAATATCTGCTGCCATTAATACTGGATAAGTTAATAAACCAGCATTTACATTGTTGGGTTGGTTCCTAACCTTATCTTTAAATGAAGCTACTCTTTCCAATTCACCCATATAGGCATGCATGTTGAGCATCATGTATAACTCGGGTATTTGTGGCAAGTCACTTTGAATATATAAAGCGCAAGCCTCCGGATTTAGTCCGCATGCCAGGTATTCAACCAAAACTTGACGAACATTATTGTGTAAATCTTTTGGATTTGGATGTGTGGTTAAACTATGGTAATCTGCAATAAAGAAAAAGCAATTGTGCTCATATTGCATTTTTACAAAATTGGTAACAGCACCCAAATAGTTGCCTAAATGCAAGTTCCCGGTAGGCCTTATTCCACTAACAATAATCTCTTTATTCATAACACTTACAAATTAAAGAAATTTCTTTGGCATCTACTTAACCAATTTAATCCTAGTTTTCAACTTAAAAAATAGGAGTGAGCTAAATGATTCACTAATAACTTTTAGGTTGCTCAATGGTTAATTCAATAGATTTCCAGAGTTTATCGGCTGTTTTATCCCAAGAAAAATTAAGTTTCCTTAAGTTGCCTTTTGCAATTAACTCTTGTGCTAAATATTTTGAATGAAATAATTCAAGCATTTTAGCACTGATATCATTCACATCAAAAGGATCAAAATACAATGCCGCATCACCAGCAATTTCCGGCATACAACTGGTATTGCTACATAATATAGGTACTTCACATTGCATGGCCTCAATTAACGGAATGCCAAAGCCTTCGAAGTAGGATACAAATGCCAAAGCAAAAGCGCTTGCCATAATTTGCTCTAATTCGGTTTGATCCAATCGCCCTGCAATAATTATTTCATCTTTAAAGGAGGATGCATCGATTGCTTTAGAAATTTCGCCTTCACCCCAAAAGCTGCTGCCAACCAATAATAATTGGTGGTTTGATCCACTTTTTAATTTGAAAATATTAAAAGCTTCTATCAATCTTACCAAATTTTTTCTTGGGCTTTGTGAACCCACAAATAAAAAGTAATTTTTTCCTTGAGTATACTTAGCTCTTACCTCATCCTTTTGTGCTTCTCCTAAAACTTTATATCCTTCATTGATGCCATTATATACCACATCAATTTTTTTTGGGTTCAAACCGAAATTATTGACTAAATCTTGCTTACTAAATTCAGAAACGGTAGCTAGATGACTGGCTTGCTTGGCAAATTTTGGAAAGAACCAATTATAATATTTGCTATAGAAAAACCTTAAATCTTTTGGATAATGTAAAAAGTTAATATCGTGAATTACGCCAAATTGTTTGTATTTACTTCCCAAAACCAATAAGCCATCTGGAGCTAAAAACAAATCAGGTTTTATTTTTTTTAAAACCCGTTTTACACTCCATTGATAATACACTAAATACAAAAAAGGGTGCCTAGCAGGCGGAAATAAGACTATGGGAGTAATGTTTTTGCCGAAAATAAATTCATCTGAATAAGGTCTATCAAAAAGAAAAATAAATTCTACTGAAGGATGTAATTGCGTAATTCTTTTTAAACTCTGAAATGTAAACCAGCCAATGCCATCCAATTTATTGGTTATTAGGGAGCGCGTATTGACTACAATTTTCATCTAATGCAATTATAATTCTTTATTTTTTTAATTAGTGCTAATATTGATAGCAGAATAAAATGTTTTATCCCATTAAATAATCAAAATATGTGCTATCATGCCTCAGTAGGTACAACGTATAAACAATTGGAAGAGGAATATGAACGACCGTTTTTAGGTGATTTGTTTCCTACATTTTATAATCCCAATGATATAGTTGGCTTTCATTTAAATGGATTTGATTATCCCTCATTACCAGTTATTACAAATGAATTGCCTAATTACATACAAATGTTTAAGTGGGGTTTGATACCAAATTGGGCAACTGATAATAGAAATGCTCAAGAAATACGTTCTATTACCTTAAATGCCAAATCTGAAACTGTTTTTGAAAAACCATCTTTTAAAATACCCATATTACAACAACGTTGCCTGGTATTAGCAACCGGCTTTTTTGAATGGATGCAAGTCGACAATAAAACCAAAATACCCTATTATATTCATGTAAAAGATGCTCCCATTTTTGCTATAGCAGGAATTTATGATTATTGGAAAAATGAAGTTGAGGATACCCAGTATAAAACATTTTCAATGCTCACCACAGAAGCAAATAAAACTATGGCACAAATCCATAATACAAAAAAACGGATGCCCCTTATTCTATCAAAAGACCAACAAAATCAATGGATAGATTCCAATGCGACTATTCTAAATTTAAAAGAAATGATGCAGCCAATAGAAGATAGCTTAATAGAAACCTGGACAATTTCAAGGCTAATTACATCCAAAAAAGAACAAAGTAATGTACCTGAAGTATTAAAGCCTTTTAATTACCAAAAACCATTAAACCTATTTTCCTGATCTAAAAATTTGATTTAAAAAATAACCCCTTCTTTTTTGGAAGGGGTTATTTTTTTTAAGCATGCATTCTGTTTTTCTTTTCTAGCAACACGTCTTTTGATTCAACGTGATCTGGATCTGATACACAGCAATCTACGGGACAAACAGCAGCACACTGTGGTTCCTCGTGGAAACCTACACATTCTGTGCATTTGTCGCTAACAATATAATAGGTGTCTTCAGATACTGGAGATTGTCTTTTACTCACATCTACAGAATCGCCATTGATTGATAATGCACCGCTAAGGTTGTTTCCATCTGCCCAAGCCCATTCAGCTCCAGCTTCATAAATTGCGTTATTTGGGCACTCAGGTTCACAAGCTCCGCAATTAATACATTCGTCGGTTATAATAATAGCCATAATTTAAAATTTTTATAGGATGATAACAACTGCAAGTTTAGTTTTGTTGACGCTTTCAAAAAAATAGAATCAGTCTAAATTGTATGAATTATTCACAAAGAGTAGAGTTATTTTCAAAATTAGGAGACAAATTTCGCCAACTAAATGCGGAAACCCCTCTTTTACAGCAGGCTTACCTTTTTAACAATTGGTTTACCATAGACATGCAATTAAAGTCATTTTATGCTTGGGCAAAACTTTTAACCAAAGAAAACTTAGAAAAATGGCTAAAAGCTTATCCAAATTTATATCAAACCAACTCCAAAACAGTTGCTATTATCATGGCTGGCAATATTCCTTTGGTAGGTTTCCATGATTTATTAAGTGTTTTAATAACCGGAAACATTGCCTTAGTTAAACCAAGTAGTGATGATACAAAATTAATGGAATGGATAATCTCACAAATCATTGAAATAAACCCAGAAATGGCCAATTTTATTAGGTTTGCAGAGGATCGTCAAATGAAAAATTTTGATGCCGTAATTGCTACTGGCAGTAATAATAGTCACAGGTATTTTGAATATTATTTTAAAGACAAGCCAAGTTTACTTCGCAAAAACAGGAATAGTTTAGCAATTTTAACCGGCGAAGAAACACCTGAAGAATTAGATTTATTGGCCGATGATGTGTTTATGTATTTTGGTATGGGCTGCCGAAATGTTTCAAAACTATTGCTACCACATGGATTTAATTTGGAGCCAATTTTCCTGGCATTTGAGCGTTATAAGGAGGTAATTAACCATAATAAATATGCCAATAATTATACTTATCACAAGGCATTATTTTTAATGAACCAAGACCTTCATCTCGATAATGGCTTTTTAATTGTAAAGCAAGATAACTCACTTTCATCGCCATTAAGTGTTTTGATGTTTCAGTTTTATGATTCACAAGAGGATATTCAATCCTATATGGAAAATCATCTTAATCAAATTCAATGTGTGGTTGGATCAGACCAAAATAAGGGATACATTCCTTTTGGTAAATCTCAACAACCAGCGTTGTGGGATTATGCAGATGGGGCAGATACTATCGCTTTTGTAACTTCAATTAGTTAATAAAGTTAGCATTTTTAAAGCAAGTTTCAATGATATTTGCTGCTTCAATTTCCATTGGTTTAAACCTATCTAGAATTGGATTTATTTCTGTTATCTCAAAAGCGCAAAGGTTTGGCAATTTCAGAAAAGCACTTAATAATTCAATGGCATCTTCCTTGGTAAGTCCGTCCGGAACCGGTGTGCCAGTGCCAGAGGAAATATTTGGATCAAGGCTGTCAACATCAAATGATACAAGGATATGGTGGCAATGCGACAAGTGTTGAATTGTTTCCTCGATAATGTTATTAGTACCGATAGCTTTTCTGTTTATAGGCGTATAATGTTTGATGTTTAAAACAGCCAAGCCATTAATTTCCTCATCCTCCAAATCTCTCAAATCTATAAATACTAAATCGGTGGGCAACAATTTTGGACTAATATTTTTTGAGCCTAATTCAATCATTTCTCTCCATTTTAAAATGGTTTCTTTATCAACCGTATTTTTGGTGTTTAACTGATTTGTTAGGCCTAAAGCTGCAGCTAAAGGCATACCATGTATATTGCCACTTGGAGAGGTATAAGGTGTGTGCAAATCTGCATGTGCATCTATCCAAATAACTCCCAGTCTATTTTCAGGGAAACAATTCTTATAGGCGCTAATTGCTGCTAAACCATTGCTGTGATCCCCGCTAATTACAAAAGGAATATCCCCTTCATTAAATATATTTTCAATGATTTCTATGGCCTTATTTTCTGTATAAAGCACTGCGTCAAAGTTTAATGCAAATACAGATTCATTGTTCAAAGGCTGATAGGAAGTATTAATCACTTCTACGGGTATATTTTTTAAAAGAGCAATTGGCAATTCTTTTAACAACGCTTGGGGACCTAATTTCGCCCCTTTTTTTCCAGCACCAAAATCTGATTCAATCGTAACAATTTTTACATTTTTCACAAAACCTCCAAAGACGGTATAGTGGCAAATATAGGTGAAAGGTTTGAGCACATCAACTCAACTTTAAACTTAGAAGTAAAATTGCTACTGAAAAAAACATTATTTTTAATATAAAATAACCTTTTCGTTTCATTAAAATTGTGCAAATTTTTGAACCTTGACAACTTTAAATATAAAAAACAGGTATACCGACCTAATTCATCAAACCTTTTTCTTTCCTAGACATGGATTTGAGGTGATTGATCATCAATTACATTTTAATGGTGTGAACTTGGTTGAATTGATCAATCAATATGGCACGCCCTTAAAGTTCACCTATTTGCCAAAAATTAACTCCCAAATTGAAAAGGCGAGAGACCTATTTGCTAGGGCATTTGAGAAATATAATTACCAAGGAAATTACAATTATTGTTATTGCACCAAGAGCTCCCATTTTAGTTTTATTATGGACCAGGTTTTAAAAAGTGGAGTTGATTTGGAAACTAGCTCTGCCTTTGATTTATCGATCATTTCTGTTTTAAATAAGCGCGGTGCTTTTAAAAAAGATCAGTACATTGTTTGCAATGGTTATAAAACTGAGCAATATGCCCAAAACATGGCCAAATTGGTGGATGATGGTTTTGAAAACCTAGTTTGTGTGTTAGATAACCCCGATGAACTTGATTTAATCAATAAATACGCCAAAAAACCAACAAATTTAGGAATCAGAATAGCTACAGAAGAGGAGCCCAATTTCTTGGTTTACACCTCTAGGTTAGGCATGAGTTACAAGAAAATCATCAACTTATATGAAACCAAAATTAAGGATCATCCTAATTTTAGGTTAAAAATGTTGCATTTTTTTGTGAATTCGGGCATTAGAGATACTACCTTTTTTTGGAGTGAATTAACAAGATTGGTCAATGTTTATTGCGATGTGAAAGAGGTTTGCCCCGAACTTGAAACCCTAGATATAGGAGGAGGTATGCCAATATACACTTCTTTAGGAGTGGAATTTGATTATGCTTACATGATTGATCAAATTGTTTATTACATAAAAGCAATCTGCGAAAACAGGGGAGTGCCAGTTCCTAATTTATTTACAGAATTTGGCTCATTTACTGTTGGTGAAAGTGGTGGAATGTTGTATTCAATTATTGGACAAAAAGAGCAAAATGATAAGGAACTTTGGTACATGATTAATAGTTCATTTATTACCACACTACCAGATACTTGGGGGATTGGGCAAAAGTTCATTATGTTGGCAGTAAACAACTGGGACAAAGAGTTTCAGCGAATCAATCTAGGTGGATTAACTTGTGATAGTCAGGATTTTTACAATTCAGATACCAATACCAACCAAGTTTTTATGCCTAAATATGCAGAAGATGAGGTTTTGCACATGGGTTTCTTTCATACTGGCGCCTACCAAGAAAGCCTGGGAGGCTATGGAGGCATTCAGCATTGCTTAATTCCTGCCCCTAAACATATTTTAATTGATAAGGACGAGGAAGGAAATATTGTTTCAAAAGTTTTTGCAGAGGAACAGAACCAAGAAAGTATGTTAAATATTTTAGGTTATTAATTTGTTAAAAGAAGAAAAGTTATATATTTGCACAAAATTAAAATTATGGCAACCACTCGTTTGAAAAGAAAAGGTAGAAGAAATAAAACTGCTTCCGTTTTGCGTAAAATTGGAATTAAAGTAAATACTCAGTTGGTAAAAATTAAATCACCAAACGCTCAGCGTACTGTTATTTTAGAAGATTAATTCTTCTTACATGAAATTAGAAAGCCGTTGAAAATCAACGGCTTTTTTTATGCCTTTTGGAACAGCCTTTGAACTTAATCTGCTTAAAGTAGATTTTTGGCATAAAAAAAGGTACTGCTAATGCAGAACCTTTAGTGCCGTGAAGGAGACTCGAACTCCTATACCCTTGCGAGCACCACCCCCTCAAGGTGGCGTGTCTACCAATTTCACCACCACGGCTAGAGAGGACAAATATCCCGCAAAAAGCTGAATTTGCCAAAATAATATTATTTATAATTTTTTGATATCACTCAATTTTATTGTTTAAAACATTTTCCTCCCTTCAATAAGATAAATTCTAATTTAGTAAACTATTTAATGATCAATGAACAATCAATATAATATTCAATCAGAAGCATTAAGTGTTACAATTTCAGCAAAAGGCGCCGAACTGATTTCGGTTAAAGATAAAAAAACTGGATTTGAATTTATATGGGATGCAAACCCATCTGTTTGGAACAGGCACGCACCTGTATTATTTCCAATTGTAGGGAAGTTAAACAACAATACGATCAAAATAAATGGCAAACATTTTGAAATGAATCAACATGGATTTGCCAGAGATTTGGTGTTTGAACCAATAGAAGTTTATGGCGATTTGATGAAGTTTATGCTTGAATCTAACGATGTCTCACTCGCTAAATATCCTTATCAGTATAGGTTTTTTATCACTTATCAATTAACTGGTAATTCCTTAAAGATTACTTATTGTGTTTACAATTTGAGCGAGGAAAACTTGTATTTTTCTGTAGGTGCTCATCCAGGTTTTAAGCTGCCAATCCCTCAATTAGATCAATATTTTATTGAATTTGAAAAGCCAGAAAATTTAGTCCGACATTTACTATCGGATGGACTTTTAAACGAAAAAACAGAAATCATTGGTTTGAACCAAACAATTTTACCCTTGTCGAACCAGCTTTTTTTGAAGGATGCGATAGTATTCAAAGATTTAAAAAGCTCTTGGTTAAAATTGGTTCAGACCGAAAATAATTACGCAATAAAATTAAATTTTGAAGGATTTCCTTTTATGGGCATTTGGACCAAAGTTGGTCAGGAAGCATTTTTATGTTTGGAGCCTTGGCAAGGAATTGCAGATAAGATAGGCTTTGAAGGGGAAATCAGCGCCAAAGAAGGGATTCAATGTGTTACTGCAAATGAAACGCTCAGTTTTGATTATGAACTGGCTTTTTTTGCAGGATAATTAAGAAATACTGCAAAATAGATTACGCCTAAACCATAAGCCAAAATATCCCAAAAATCAGCAACATAAGCGCTCGTGAGTTTTGGGAAAATGAATTCAAACAATATTGAAAAAACCAGCCATGTTGCAAAAATTTGGCTATTTTTAAATGAAAATTGACCAAAAACAATGGTTTGTTGAACAATTAAGGCCGAACCTAAAAAAATGGGAATAAGTAAAAAATCATCTAAATAACTATTTACCCATTTTGGCGAATAGTTGGTACTTTGAATGAACTTATCAAATATGAAGGCCAAAACCACCAACCAATAAGCAAACTTATTCATATTATCCTGGCATAATTGCCAAAATGGTAATGATAATAATAAAGAATACAACCATAACCAATTGGCCGCTTTGCATGGCTTTTTCTGCAAAATACCATAACTTACTGTCGTTTGATTGCCTCAGTTTAACCCACTTCATAAGAGGTGTGCCTTCTTTTTGCTCAACCTCCAATTGAGCCCTTTCTTCGCGGTATTTCCTATCTAAAATTTCACCACAATGGATGCAAAATGCTTTCTCCCCGTCAGTCCAATCCTGACAGTGTTCACATTTTTTAATTGATTTAGTTTCTTGGGAAAAGTTCATTAAGTCTTTTTTCTCGGTAGGCAAATATCTGTTTCACATTCCGATCTACAAAGAGCCAATGAAGAAAAGGTGCAAATATCCATCCTTTAGATTCATAGATAATGGTATCTGTCATTTCAGTTACCCCATTTTTTTCAATAAAAGAATGCGTGTGATCCCAAATAACATAAGGTCCTGATAGCTGATGGTCTGCAAATTGTTGAGGCGGATTCCATTCCGTTATCTCCGTTTTCCATGAAAAAGGTATACCAAACAACTTTATCCTGTAATCTATTAATTGACCCTTTTTCATTGATATAGGAAGGGGGGATAATATTTTGAATTCTAGGTTGTCTGGAGTAAGCTTATTTAGGTTTTCTGCTTTACTAAAGAACTCAAAAACTTCTGGAAGTGGGCGATCAATTTGCGTGATGAATTTAATGGTCTTACTTTTCATATCAGTATAAATAGAATAGGGGCCAGAATTGTTTTAAGCCTGCCAATTTTACTTGCTTTACAAAAATAAATAGAAATAAACATTAGTAAATCAGCTCTTTTAAATAATTTATAAATCATTAATAATGAATAATTTATATGTAGTTAATTGAATAAAAGGTTTATAGTTATAGTAAACAAAAGTTTAGTTCATACTTTACTTTTGTATACAGACATTTACATTTGTAAGTTCTTTTGTTTACATTTGTATTTAAGTACTATTAATCAGTTGTTTGCATGGATGAACTAAATTTACGTGTGTTAAGTGTTATGAATGAGTTAAAGCTAAGTAAGAGTGCATTTGCTGCATCATTAGATATTTCCCTTCCTATGCTAACACACATAGGCTCTGGGCGCAATAAACCTGGACTGGAATTGATTCAGAAAATCCTTTTAAACTTTCCTCAAATTAACCCAGATTGGTTAATTCTAGGCATTGGTGCTATGTACCGCGAAGCATCAAAAAAGATGGATTTAAGCGCTGAATTGCAGGAATTAATCAATATTTCCAAAAAAATGCCCGATTTCGTTAAAAATGCGCAACAAATTCTAGATTATCACGATTTACTGCTCAAAGAGATATTGTATTTAAAAGATCTGTCGCCCTATCTAAATGCCATAAAATCTAATTCAGCTTTTTTATCGCAGGAATTGAATCAAGTTAAAGAGCAAATATTAATTAAACTAAAAGATTAATTTTATACCACTAAATACCTGATTAATAATTTATTAATAAAATTATTTTTAAGATAAATCTTTAATTCATGTGCAATTATGTCAGTAAAACTAATTTCATTAAAATGGAATTTGTGCTGTTTTGGGTAGTTTGTTTCAATATTGGTTCGAGTTTCATTTTGATTTTCTCTGAGCTTCTTGCTTATTTAGTTTAGAAACTTGAAATTTGCTTATCAATTTTTAAAATGCTCAAAAAACTAATTGCAACTGACCAAGAAAAGGGGATAATTTTTGAAAATGTTCAGTTTGAAAATTTCACTAAAACCGGTCCTCGATTAGCCATTTGTTTTTATGGCTTAATTTGGATTGGTTTTTTAGTGCTAAATTACTTTTATAGTAGCTTAGATCTATTGAATAGTTTAGGCGTGTACTTTTTCGCCTTGCTTTTCTGGACTCTTTTTGAATACCTAGCCCATCGTTATGTATTTCATTTCATCAATGAAAGTCCTAAAGTTCAAAAATTCCATAGACTAGTTCATGGCATTCATCATGAATTCCCGAGGGATGCAGAACGACTAATAATGCCACCTTTACCTGGCTTTGGCCTAGTTTGCATACTCATGGCACTATTTTATCCTTTGATGGGTAACAATAGTTTTATATTTATGGCTGGATTTATAAATGGGTGGGCGTTTTATGTAAGTATTCATTTCATTATTCATGCATACCAACCTTTTTCTCCACTTAAAGTTTTGTGGACTCATCATGCTAAACATCATTATAAACAAGGAGATAAGGCATTTGGAGTGAGTTCGCCTTTTTGGGATAAGGTATTTGGAACAACGCCAAACTAGGGGAGTTTTTCTACCATTTTTTGGTATTCTTCCTTGTATATTTTACCTTCATTACCACCTAATTCTTTCCATTTCTTTTGTATTTCCTCTATTCGGTTAGCAGGATTTGGATGTGTGCTCAAAAACTCAGTAACTCCTTCATCTTTTTGTTCCTTTTTTAATTTTTCAAAAAAAACGGCCGCACCTCTTGCATCATAATCAGTTTGATACAAATAAGTTACTGAATTCATATCAGCCTCGCTTTCATCTGCCCTGCTAAAAGATAAACTCAATAAATTGGCACCAATATTTAATAAACCAGAATTGTTTGAACCAATAACATATTGCAGCACAAAAGAAATACCCAAGTTTTTGATAATTTGTTTAGTAGCATGTCTCTTATCTGCATGTGCTATTTCATGGGCTAATACCCCAGCCAAAGCATCTTCCGAATCGAGGTATTTAATCAATCCTGTGTATACATAAATATACCCACCAGGCAAACAGAATGCGTTTAAAACCGAATCATCTTCAATTATTTTAACTTCCCAATTAAAATCTTGTTGGTGTGTTATTTTACCAGATGAAAGTATTTTATCCCTAATCAAATTTAATCTTTGATAGGGTAAGGGGTACTCAGCTTCATCTAAAATAGGAAAGGCATCCGAACGACTATCTATTTCAGCTTTACTTTGTTCTCCGAGAGTTTGGTCAATACTTATCGGTATCCACGTTCCACCACACGAGCTTAATAATAGTAATACTAAAACAGCATACACCAAGTTCTTTTTTACCATATACTTGCTCTAGAATCAACTGACCTATACATTTTATCTCCTTCTTTTATTTGGAAAGCCTCATAAAATTGCGGCATATTGCTTAAAGGACCAAACACTCTATACTCTCCTGGTGAATGCGGGTCGGTTAGTATTAAATTCCTCAAAGCTTCTGGCCTAATATTGTTTTTCCATATTTGTGCAAAGCCAATAAAGAAGCGCTGTTCAGGTGTATAGCCATTAATTGTTTTACCTGGGTTTTTCTTCAATCTCATCTGATATGCCTCATAGGCAATAGTTAATCCTCCAATATCTGCAATATTTTCTCCTAAAGTTAACTCGCCATTTACGTGGAGGCTATCCGAAACAAAATAGCCATTGAATTGGTCTACCAAAACTTTGGTTTTGGCCTCAAATAATTTCTTATCCTCATCAGTCCACCAACTTTTTAAATTACCATCGGCACCATATTTAGCCCCTTGGTCATCAAATCCATGGGTTAGTTCATGTCCAATTACTGCACCAATACTGCCATAATTTACAGCATCATCAGCTAAAGCATCAAAAAATGGTGGTTGCATAATTGCTGCTGGAAATACTATTTCATTTAAGGTTGGACTGTAATATGCATTTACAGTTTGTGGCAACATACCCCATTTTCCTCTGTCGATAGGCTTGCCTAAATTATCTATCATTTCCTTAAATCCAAACTCATTAGAACGGTATACATTTTCTATATAAGAGTCGTCTTTGATTTCTAAATTTGTATAGTCCTTCCATTTATCAGGGTATCCAAATTTTCTATTAAATGAAGCCAGTTTCACCAATGCCTTTTCCCTTGTTTCTATGCTCATCCAACTTAAGTTATTTATCCTCACTTTAAATGCTGCAACAATATCGTCAACCATCGCATTGACCCGTTGCTTAGAAGCAGGAGTGAAGGTTTTTTCTACAAACAATTGTCCAAGTAATTCGCCCACAACATTATTTGCAGCGGCAATCCCTCTTTTCCAAACAGGTTTTTGTTCTTTGGTTCCTGTTAAAACAGTTCCATAAAAATAAAAATTCTGCTTTTCTAATTTACTGTCTAAATAACCTGACGCATTATTCATTAAACACCACCTCATGTAGGACTTAATATCCTCCAATGGCGTTTCAATTATTTGTTGATTTAAGGTTACAAAGAATTCTGGTTGAGAAACTATTAAGCTATCAAATGAACTAACATTTAAATGCTGAAAATAACCACCTAAATTAACTTGAGGATAATCATTCAATACTTGCTTTAGCGATCTTTTATTATATTGTTTTTCTTGGTTTCTTCTTTCAGTTCTATTCATAGACGACTTAGCTAATGCTGTTTCAAAAGCAACTGCTTGGGCAGAAATTTGCTTGTCGTCAAATCCATATAGGCCACTTATAGTTTCAATGTGTTTTGAGTATTCATTTCTAATTGAAACAGATTTTGCATCCGTTTTTAAATAATAGTCGCGATCAGGCAAACCAATGCCCCCTTGTGAGATGTAGGCAATATACGAGGTGCTATTTTTTAAATCCTGACCAACATAAAATCCAAAGAAACACCTGATGCCTTTTTGATGAAACTGACTAATTGATTGAATGAGTTGCTCCTTATTTTGGATTGCATTAATCGCATTTAGGTCATTTAAAATGGGTTTAATACCTTGTAATTCTCTTTTCAAAGTATCCATAAATAAGCGGTACAAAATACCTACCTTATTTTTTGCTGATCCAACTTTAGCAGTCTTATCTGATGCAGCATCTTCTAATATTTGTTTAAGAATAACATTGTTTCTTTCGGCAACAATATTAAAACTTCCCCATCTACTTTCACTGGCAGGTATTGGGTTGTTTTTTAACCAATTCCCATTTGCATATCTGTAAAAATCATCACTAGGATTTACTGATTTATCTATGGCACTGATATCAATTCCTTTGGCTGGCTTTTCGCTTATAAAGGCTATTCCACTAACAATACCGGCTGATATAGCTATTGAAGCAAATATTTTCTTGTAATTCATTTTGAATTTTATTAGGTTATTACTTGTGCGAACATATTAAAAAACTGCAAAAGCTTATTATTGTTTTTTTGATTATTAATTAATTAGTGTCCAATTTTCTTGGAATGAAATGTTTTTAGGCTTAAAATGCCTATTATTGACCAAAATGATTAAGGTAGAAAATCTTCATAAATCCTATGGTGGATTGCCCATTTTAAAGGGTGTTAATTTGCAGGTTGCTAAAGGCGAGGTAGTTTCTATTGTAGGCGCCTCAGGTGCTGGTAAAACTACCCTGCTTCAAATTTTAGGCACCTTGGATAAAGCAGATAAGGGCTTATTGGAATTAAATAATCAAGATGTTTCAATGCTAAGCGGTAAAAAGTTGGCCAAGTTTAGAAATAATCAAATTGGATTTGTATTTCAATTCCACCAATTGCTTCCCGAATTTACAGCTCTTGAAAATGTATGTATTCCAGCATGGATAAGTGGAGTTGCAGATAATGTAGTCCAAAAAAAGGCCGAAGAATTACTAGATTTTTTAGGGTTAAATGAAAGGTTAAATCATAAACCTAGCACATTAAGTGGGGGAGAACAACAAAGAGTGGCTGTAGCCAGAGCATTAATTAACCAACCATCCGTTATTTTAGCAGATGAGCCTTCAGGAAATCTCGATTCTAAATCGGCAGAAGAATTGCACCAACTTTTTTTTAAATTAAGAAAAGAATTGGATCAAACATTTGTAATTGTTACCCACAATCTTGCTTTTGCTGCTCAAAGCGACCGCACTTTAACTATTAAAGACGGAGTTATTTTATAGCCAAGTGAACATCCATCAAATACTCAAATCTTATTGGGGGTATGAGCAATTTAGGCCCCTTCAGGAAGATATTATTCAATCAGTAATTTCAGGAAAAGATACCCTTGCATTATTGCCAACTAGTGGTGGCAAATCAATTTGTTTTCAGGTGCCAGGATTGGCGCTAGACGGTCTTTGTTTGGTTATTTCTCCCTTAATAGCTTTAATGAAAGACCAGGTTGAAAACCTAACAAAAATTGGCATTAAAGCGCATGCAATTTATTCGGGGTTGCACAGCCAAGAAATTGAAACCATATTAAGTAATTGTGTAAACGGTGGGGTTAAGTTTCTTTATGTGTCACCAGAAAGATTGAGTTCCACACTCATAAAAGATTTTTTGGTTCGAACCAAAATTGGATTATTGGCAATTGATGAAGCACATTGTATAAGTCAGTGGGGTTTTGATTTTAGACCTGAATACCGAAAAATATTGGCCATCAGAGAATTGATTCCCAATGTTCCCATAATGGCGCTAACAGCAACTGCTACTGTGGCTGTGGTTAATGATATTCAGGATCAATTAGGTTTTAAACAAAAGAATTCCTTTAGAAAAAGTTTTGAAAGATTGAACCTACATTATGTTGTTCGGTACCATGAAAATAAGTACGAAAAATTATTAAACAGCGTAACCATGCTTAAGGGCAGTGGGTTAATTTATGCAAGAAATAGGAGACTCACAGAAGAGATAGCCCAATTTTTAGTTGAAAATTCAATCAATGCATCTTTTTACCATGCCGGTTTGAACCAAGAGTTAAGACAAAAAAGGCAAGAGGATTGGATCAACAATAAAACCAGAATAATGGTTTGCACCAATGCTTTTGGCATGGGGATAGATAAGCCAGATTGCAGGCTTGTAATCCATTATGAAATGCCAGATTGCCTTGAAGCCTATTACCAAGAAGCTGGCAGAGCCGGAAGAAACAATAAAAATGCTTATTGTTTGTTACTTTACCATCCATCCGATGCAGAAAACATGAGAGCTAAACTCATTCAAAACTATCCGGATGAAAATGTTTTAAAAAGAGTTTATAATTCCTTGTGCAGCTATTTGCAATTGCCTATTGGAAATTTTCAAGAAGAGGGCTTTGATTTTGATTTAGGTATCTTTTCAAAGCATATTCAAATGAATCCTGTAATAGTTTTGAATGCCTTAAAATTATTGTCGCAATTGGATATTATTCATATGAGTGAGGCTCTTAACCAACCTTCCAAAATGAAAGTACTGCTAAAAGGTAGTGAGTTATATACTTTTCAAGTTGAGCACGAACAGTACGATGATTTAATAAAAATATTACTCAGAAGCTATGGTGGTCTTTTTGATTATTACGTGCCAATTAGTGAAAAGGTAATTTCTATGAAGCTCAATTGCAGCATTAGCCAATTGCAAGAAAAACTAAATAAATTACACTTATTAGGCGTGATAGATTATGTTTTACAAAAAACGAAACCTCAAATATTTTTCAAAAGCGAAAGGGTAGATGCAAAATATTTGAAGTTAAATCCTGCTTTTATTAAACAAAGGAAAGAGGCTGAGCAGGAGAAATTAGAGGCAATGATACATTATTCAGAGAATTCATTGAAGTGCAGGAGTAGGGTGATTTTAAGTTATTTTGATGAAAAAAATGCACTTGATTGTGGTACTTGCGACATATGTAAAGAAAAGTTAAGGGTGTTTTGGACAGATTCAAAAATTACACTGTTAATTGAAAATTTAGCCAAGTTAAACTGGCTGGATGGCTTATGTATAAAAGAATTGGTTCATCAGTTAAAAGATTACAGAGAAGATGATTTGGTAGGTGTATTAAGGATTTTAATAGATAGAGGTATATTGCAACTCAATTCACAACAACAATTAAATTGGACAAAAAAAAGCGAATAGTTTTTACGGTAACCAACGACTTAAGTTATGATCAAAGGATGCAACGACACGCAAATACTTTGTTTTTAGCGGGGTTTGATGTATTACTAGTTGGCAGGGTAAAAAAGGATTCAATCCAATTGCGGAATGAGAATTATAGTCAGAAACGATTAAGTTGCTTTTTTGAAAAAGGAAAGTGGTTTTACCTAGAATATAACCTTCGCTTACTCTGGTTTTTAATGTTTGTTAAAACAGATATCCATGTTGCAATAGACTTAGATACCATACTTCCCAATACCATAGTGGCCCGACTGAAAGGCATTAAATTAGTGTTCGATGCACATGAATATTTTACGGAAGTTCCAGAGCTTGAAGGCAGGAGAATAACTAAGGCAATATGGCAACTGTTTGCGAATACTTGTATTCCTTTGGCAGATAAATGTTATACAGTTGGACCAGTTTTGGCAGAATTGTTTACCAAACAATACCAGACAATATTTACAACAATAATGAATGTTCCTGTTTTGTCTGAAGAAAATTTGCAAAAGGAGACACCACAAAAAATAATTTTATACCAAGGTGCTTTGAATGATGGGAGAGGCTTAACACAACTTATAAAAGTCATGAACTTTTTAGAGGCAGAATTATGGATTGCCGGAGAAGGCGATTTAAGTAAGAAATTAAGGGAACAGGTAAGTGAAATGAAAATTCAAAGTAAGGTTAAATTCTTAGGATTTGTTGAGCCTAAAGAGCTACCAGCATTAACAAAAAAAGCTTATATAGGTTGTAATATTCTTGAGGCAAAAGGACTTAGTTATCAATATTCTTTAGCTAATAAGTTTTTTGATTATATGCATGCAGGTATTCCTCAAATTTGCGCTAATTTTTTAGAGTATCAAAAATTCAATGAAAGATTTCCTGTAGCAGTTTTAACTGATTGTTCAGAGCAGGCATTGATAGTAAATATTAATAAGCTACTTAAAGATAATAAGTTATATCAAAATTTGCAAAATAATTGTTTAAAAGCTGCTCAAGCCTATAATTTGCAAATTGAATCAGTAAAATTAGTTGAAATTTACAAATCACTTCATTGACTAAAACTATACATATAATAGCATTTGATATTCCTTTCCCGGCCAATTATGGTGGTGTAATTGATGTGTTTTACCGTGTAAAAGCTTTACATGAGTTAGGGGTTAAAATTACGCTGCACTGCTTTGAATACGGAAAAAGAACACAACAAATCGACTTAGAAAAATATTGTGAAAAGGTATATTATTATCAACGCAAGAAATTGGTGGTTGAATTCTGGTTGCCCTACGTAGTTAGTTCAAGAAAGAATGCTAGCTTATTAAAAAATCTTCAGGCAGATAATGCACCGATTTTATTTGAAGCTATTCATTGCTGTTATTTTTTAAACCAGCCATCCCTAAGCCATAGAATAAAATTGGTTCGAACCCATAATATTGAACATGATTATTATAAGCTACTAGCCTTATCTGAAAAAAAAATAGCTAAGAAACTGTATTTCCTTGCGGAGGCTTTTCTCTTAAAGAGCTTTGAATTAAAACTTCATCAAGCAAATTACATTTTAGCAATCAGTGAAAAAGACAGGATTCAACTCAATGGTATTTATGGATCAAAAGTTCAGTTGATTCCTGCATTTCATGGTAACTCCAATTATAAAATCATAATGGGAAAGGGGAATTTTTGTTTCTATCATGGTAAATTAAGTGTTTCAGAAAATCAGCAAGCCGCAATTTTTCTTATTGAAAAAGTATTTAATCAATCATCTTATATTCTTAAAATTGCTGGCGACGAGTTTTCTCCTGAAATTAGGAATGCAGCTTCCCAAAATAGCAATATTCATTTATTAGAAGGATTAACACCAATAGAAATTGACAAACATATTCAGGAAGCTCATATCAATATCTTACCAACTTTTCAACCTACGGGAATTAAATTGAAATTAATTAATGTGATGTTTCAAGGAAGATTTGTTTTAGTAAATCCTCAAATGGTGGAAGGAAGTGGGCTAGAGGATGCTTGTATCATTGCCAAAAACAACTCGGAATTTATCCAAAAAATTGATGAATTAATGAAACAGGAGTTTACAACCGATCTATTATTAGAAAGGGCTAAAATAATAGGAAGTGAATTTGATGTGTTAAAAAATGCTCAAAAGATTATCCAACTTCTTCCATAAATTCATTCAAAGAAACATGGCTCACTAACTTACCTCCAATACATCTGATGATTTTTGAAGGGTATTTGGCTAAAATCCTGTAATCGTGTGTTGCCATTAATATTGCCGTGCCATTTAAACAAATTTGGTGAAGTAATTTTAAAATGTCATCACTCGTTTGAGGGTCTAAATTACCCGTTGGTTCATCGGCTAAAATTACGGCAGGCTTATTGAGTAATGCCCTTGCAATAGCAACTCTTTGCTGCTCTCCACCACTAAGTTCAAAAGGAAGTTTATGAAGTTTGGTGCTTAAATTAACCATTTTAAGCACCTCGTTTATTCTATTATCCATTTCAATTTGGTTTTTCCACCCTGTGGCCTTCAAAACAAAAACCAAGTTGTCACAAACACTCCTATCTTGGAGTAATTGAAAGTCTTGAAACACAATACCCAATTCCCTTCTTAAAAGAGGCAATTGAGCACTTTTAAGTTTACTTAAGTCGAAATTGGAGAGCATGCCTATTCCTTTTTCAAATGGTAATTCACCATAAAGGACCTTAAGTAAGGAACTTTTGCCACTTCCAGTTTTGCCAATCAGGTAAATAAAATCACCTTCAAAAATTTCTAGGTTCACATCCGACAAAACCAGGTTATCTTGCTGGAAAATGGAAACTCCGCTTAGGGAAATAATTTTAGTATTTTTAGTCATTGAGTTCTAATTTAGTCATTTGGCCAAATGGTATTTCATTCATTAAAAATAATATTTTGGTAATGTGTGATCCTAAACCACATTTCTCGAGAGCCTTCTCTGGCCTGTCTGTTCTTGTATAGGCTATTAAGGTGAAATTATCATCCCTTACTTGAAGGTAATCTGGAATTTTAGCCTTTCCTTTAATTTTAATTATGTACAAAATGATGATTATTATTTTTATTTTTTGCTACAATAAACTATTATTGTGCACCAAAATTAATTAACAATGAAGGATTTTTTACAAAAAGTTCTACCTCTAAGTTTAGGTACTTCTGTTTTTTTAGCCGCATGTAGTGGTCCTAACTTTACAAAAAACAGCTATTCAGTCAACCCAAATCCATTGGAAATGAGGGCAGACTCAGTTAGTGTAGTCATTACAGGTAACGTACCACCAAAATCAGTTAAATCGAGTACAGTTGCCACTTTCCAACCTTTTCTTAAAACAAAAGATGGAAAAGAAATCGCACTTAAAAGTTTAACACTGAAAGGCGAAAAAGGGAAAGGTACAGCTGATTATACCATCAATTCTAAAACTGGAGGTAAGGTAGTTTATTCAGATAAAATACCATATACCACAGATTTGAAAAATGTAAAATTGTACCCTCGTTTTACTGTTGCGGAAAAACCTGTTAAGGTTTCTGATAGTATCATGGTTCTTGGTACCATTACCACTGCAGGTATGCTTAAATTTTCAAATGAATATCAATTAGCTACAGATAACTATCAACCAGAAATTAGCAATAAGTCAGTTAATATTTATTTCCCAATGGATGTGGATAAGTTTAATGATAATTTTAAAGTTGGTAAATCAATCAATAACAAAACCCAAATCAACAATTTAAAGGTATTACTTACCAAAGATCCAAATTGGATAGTAAGGGGTATTTCAATAAATGCTTATGCTTCACCTGATGGAGAATTAGAAAGAAATAGTAACCTATCAAAAGGTAGGTCAACCTCTACATTCGCATACTTTAGAAAAGAACTAAAGAAATTAGGATTTGCAGAAGTGAACGACAGTAATTTTAGCATGGGTTATATGTTAGCAGAAGACTGGAAAGGATTTGCTAATGAGTTGGCTAGTTCAAATTTTACAGACAAAGATGCGATGATTGCTATTGTAAATAATACAAATATTAGTGATGAAGATCGTGAAGCTCAATTGCGCAAAGACCATGAAAAATCATGGAAAAAAGCAACTGAGGTGATTTTACCTAAATTACGTAAGTCGGAATTAGTAGTTATTGGGAATAAACCATTTAAAACTGAAGCCGAATTAGTTACATTCACAGATAAGACCGATCAATTGAATAATTCAGAATTGTATCATTTATCTATTATTACCAAAGACCTTAAGCTAAAAGAGGTACTATTAATTACCTGCACCATGAAGGCTTCTGGTGATTGGAGAGGCTTCAATGATTTGGCTGTAGTTAATTTACAAAATGCAAACCTCAATGATGCTAACATAAATTTAATTACTGCCAATGAATTAAGTGCAAACAATGGTACAGTGTTGGCAAATATGGGTGCATTATATAAGGCTAAAGGAGATTTAGTTAATGCACGCAGCTACTACGAACAAGCCGCTAAAAATGGCGCAAATACCTATTATAATTTAGGTGTTTACGACGTAAAAGCTGGAAACTACGCCTCAGCGGTTAGTAATTTTGGAAAAAGCGGCAAATCTGATTTTAATTCAGCTTTAGCTCAATTATTGAATGGTGATGCAAATGGAGCAAAAACTACCATCGATAACATCAACCCTGATGAATTAACTTGGGAACACTATTATTTGCGTGCCATTTGTGGTGCAAGAATGAATAACCAAGATGTTTGTACAACTAATTTGGCTCAAGCTGTAGCTAAAAATGCTGAAGTTAGAACCATTGCTAAAGATGATTTAGAATTTGTTAAGTTCTTCAATAATCCATTATTTGGAGCTGCCATCAGATAATTAAAAGTATTTTTTTTAGGAAAACCCGAAGCTGTTTTGTTTCGGGTTTTTTTGTTTAAAGAATTACACTAAATTGATTGTAAATGAGTGGATATTTAAAAATTTACAAATCTTTCATAGTTCGTTGCGCTTAAAAACTATATAACTCATAATTTCCGAAAATATGTATTTGACAGACTTTTTAAAAAAACCTTCTTTCATTTAATTGATGTGGTACATGTACTCAATTTCACTAATTTTCCACACCATTGTGCAAAACCAACTAATTACAATAATACAAGAGTGCTTATCTTAGCATCTTCAAAATAGGGTATGGCAGAGGAAATAGTAAATTACGATGAAAGTAGTATACGGTCTTTAGATTGGCGCGAGCACATTAGGCTCAGGCCAGGCATGTATATTGGTAAATTGGGAGATGGAAGTGCCATGGATGATGGAATTTACATCTTACTCAAGGAGATTATAGATAACTCCATTGATGAATTTGTAATGGGTAATGGCAGGCAAATTGATATTAAAATTACCGAAAACAAAGCATTTATTAGGGATTATGGAAGGGGCATTCCTTTAGGTAAGGTTATTGAGTGCGTATCTCAAATCAATACCGGGGGTAAATATGATTCATCTGCTTTTAAAAAATCGGTTGGTTTAAATGGAGTTGGAACCAAGGCCGTTAATGCCCTTTCGGCAAACTTTAAAGCCCAATCATTTAGAGATGGCAAAACCAAAATTGCAGAATTTGAAAAAGGACATTTAGCCAAAGAGCATAAACTTCAAGATACCATTGAACCTAATGGCACAGCTATTACATTTATAGCTGATGACACCATTTTTAAGCATTTTAAATACATCAATGAATACATTGATAACATGCTTTGGAATTATGTTTACCTAAATGCTGGCTTAACTATTTGGTTCAACGATAAAAAGTTCTTTTCTAAAGATGGTTTATTGGATTTACTGAAAAGAAAAACCAACGAAGAAGCGCTTCGATATCCAATTATTCACTTAAGAGGTGAGGACATTGAGGTAGCAATTACTCACGAAAACCAATATGGTGAGGAATACTATAGCTTCGTTAATGGTCAGCATACAACTCAAGGTGGAACGCATTTAAATGCATTTCGTGAAGCATTTGCCAAAACGGTTAGAGATTTCTATAAAAAAGATTTTGATTTAGCTGATATACGCGCAAGTATTATCGCCGCGGTAAGTATTAGGGTTCAAGAGCCTGTTTTTGAAAGTCAAACCAAAACAAAATTGGGATCCCAAAATATGGCGCCAACCGAATCCCCATCGGTTAAACAGTTTATAATGGACTTTCTCAAGAAAAGTTTGGATGATTTTCTACACAAACACCCAGAGGCTGCCGACGCACTTTTGCGGAGGATCAACCAAAGTGAACGTGAGCGCAAGGAAATGGCCGGTATTAAAAAGCTTGCCAACGATAGAGCAAAGAAGGCCAACTTGCACAATAAAAAACTCCGCGATTGTAAGTTACATTACAACGAAGGAAAGGATGAACGCAGGTTTGAAACAACCTTGTTTATTACCGAAGGAGATTCGGCAAGTGGTTCTATTACTAAAAGTAGAAATGTTGAGTTACAAGCTGTATTTAGTTTGCGTGGTAAGCCATTAAATAGCTATGGGCTAACTAAGAAAATTGTATACGAAAACGAAGAGTTTAACCTGTTACAACATGCACTTAATATTGAAGAAAGCATTGAAGACCTCAGGTATAACAGAATTGTAGTGGCCACAGATGCAGACGTAGATGGCATGCACATTCGATTGCTTTTACTCACTTTCTTCTTGCAATTTTTCCCAGATTTAGCGAAGAACGGACATATTTATATTCTTGAAACGCCTTTGTTTAGGGTGAGGAATAAACAAAAAACAATCTATTGTTATACCGACCAAGAAAGGCATGATGCCATCAGGCAATTAGGTGTAAGGCCAGAGATAACAAGGTTTAAGGGTTTGGGTGAAATTTCACCTGATGAGTTTGGTTTGTTTATTGGTGAAGACATGCGTTTGCAGCCAGTATTGCTTACTCCTGATATGCCAATACAAAAAATGTTAGAGTACTACATGGGAAAAAACACCATGGATAGGCAAGCATTTATTATAGATAACCTAAGAATTGAAAAGGATACGGTAATCAAAGAGGAGGAAGAGGAAGAAGAACTGGTTTAATCTTGCTTTTCTATTAAAATTCTGTCTTCTCCACAATAAATATTGAACTTATTTTCTTTTAAAAAGCCAATCAAGGTTATACCAACTTCTTTGGCTATGTCAACCGCTAAACTTGAAGGTGCGCCAATAGCAGCTACTATTGGTATTTTAGCCATGGCGGCTTTTTGAAGTAATTCAAAACTCGCCCTTCCACTTAACAACAAAACGCTGTTATCAAAGTTGTTTTGGTTCGAACCTAAACTTGCCCCAATTAATTTATCGAGCGCATTGTGCCTACCAACATCTTCTCTGCTTAACACCAATTCTCCGTTAAAATTGAATAATGCACAAGCATGTAAGCCTCCAGTATAAGTGAATACCTGCTGTTTGTTTCTAAGTGTTTTTGGTAATTCAAGTAGGGTAGAAGTAGCTAACTTTTCTTTGGTATAAATTAGCTTGTCGCAATGCTGAAAAACATCATCAATACTAGCCTTGCCGCATACACCGCAACTAGATGTTGTATAGAAATTTCTCTGCAAAGAAGCTGAATCAAAATCAATATTTTCATTGAGTTCAACCCGAACTACATTGAACTCATTTTCTTTGGTATTTAAATCGGTGCAATATTTTATGCTAGCAATGTCTGATGCATTTTTAATGATTCCTTCCGTGAATAAAAATCCCAAAGCCAATTCAAAATCATTGCCAGGAGTGCGCATGGTAACAGATATTCTTTGCTGCTGCCTATTACCTATTTCACCAAATCCCAACTTTATTTCCAATGGCTCTTCAACTGCCAACAAATCTTCTTTGTATTCTTCAATGCCATCAGTAATACGAAGTAAACGAATAGCAGAAACAGGCGCTTTCTCCATCTTATTTAACTATGAAGTTCTTTGTTATTTTACCTTTCAAATCTTCAAAAATCAAAACATAATTTCCATCATGCCAAGATGAGCTATTCATTTTTAATTCTTGATCGTTCTTGTTAAACTTGGATTCAAAAACAACATTACCTTTCATGTCTATTACCTTTATAGTTCCTGAGGCATGATTGGCAGGAAATTCAACAGTAAAATGGCTATCGCTTGGATTTGGATACAACTTGATGGCTCTTTGTTCTTCTTCAATTTTATTAACTGAGGCAGCAGCATCTCTATAACCAAAAACATAATCCCCTTTTTTGAGGTTGTTTACCCAAAATCTTCCCAATTTATCAGTTTTATTGCCTCCCGGTTGAAAAGTTAAATTAGTTTCAACTACAAATGGAGATTGTGCATTTGGCCTGTATAGCAACACTAGGCTATCTTCTGTTCCAATAATCAGTTCATTATCGAGATGCCCAGAGCTCTTATTATTGGTGGTGCCATCATAATTAAAGAATGCAGTGAAATTAGAATTTGGCTCCCAAGAGTAACCATTTATATGCCAGTATCTTTCTGATGAAACCCTAATTCCTTTTGGAATTTCTCTTTTTCCTATCCATGGACCTGCAAAATGATGTTGAATCATTAAATAGGTGGAGTCAGTTGTTGGATTAAAGTTTGGTGTTATGGTAAGGAGAACATTTTGCAAGTTTTGAACGCCATTTCCTTTAACCCAACCCAAATAAGTTGTAGCCCCCAACATCATTCCTGGATTAATTCCTGCTAAAACATCATTTGCCAAATATATACCTGCAGGTCCAACAAACTCATCTGTAATTGGATTTCTAGTCAACATAACTGGATATATAAATTGAGGCAAATATGGATCATTAAAATATCGCAAATAGACAAATAAGCTATTTGGAATAATTGTCTTATGTCTCGACATTAATTTAAAATAAGGTTTAGAGATTCCTTGGTCTCCAAGGAACTCAATCCTTTCTAATTGCAGGTCAATGTGCCCTTTGTCATAAATATAAGAATCAAAAAAGGCATCAATTTCTGAACCAAATCTGCTTTTAAAATGGCTTTGCAAATCAGCACTAGAAGCAGTTTTAAAACGGTATTTGGTCAAATAAGATTTACAAGTATTAAAAAATGCGGTGTCATTATTAACAAGCATTCTCAAGCTATGCGCCATCAAACTACCCTTAGTATACACATGCGTGCCATAGGTTTGAGCCAATGGCACTCCAGATACAGGTAAATACCCGCCATCTCTCACGTGAGCCCAACGAAGTACCTCAAATAACTCGCTGTTTATTTTATTGTTATAGGCCTCTATACCATATACACACTCTAAAAAAATTGCCTCGCAATAACTTGCCCAACCTTCGTTGAGCCACATATCTCCAGCAGTACCTGTTGTAACAAGGTTTCCAAACCAATGATGCGAAAGCTCATGGGCCATTAATGTTTCATAAGTGCTAGAGCCATCAATGGCATACAAAGGATACGAGATATTACCTGCATGCTCCATAGCACCTGACGTAAAGGGTACGCCAACATAGCCAATTCTATCAAATTCATAAGGACCAAACTTATCTTCAAAACACTGCAAAGCATTGTTCAATTTGGCAAAAGAGGCTTTTACATTATTGGTGTCCTTAGGTTCAACAGCAAGCGTAATTGGAATATTTCTTTTCATTCCCTGGTAAACTTGGTTCACAATTACATATTTACTTACTGCAAGGTTGGCTATATAAGTAGGTATTTCCTGACCCAAGCGCCAATGCCAAGTAAGACCGTTGTTTGCTGCAGGTGTGGCAGGAGATTGAATGCCATTACAAACCGCCATAAAGCCCGTATCCGTGGTTATATGAAATTCATAAGTGGCTTTATCCGTAAAATTATCAATACAAGGATACCAACATCTGCCAAAATTAACAGGATTACTTGCCATGCCAACGCCCATATTGTAAGCGTAGTTTCCACTAAAATAAAAGCCTCCCCAACGAGCATCAAGTTTTGGGGCACCAGCGTATTCAATGGTAATTCTTAAGGTGTCACCAATGTTATAGGTTTGACCCAAGCGCAAATGAAGGGTTGAATCTGTTTGAGAAAATGTAGTTGTATTTCCATTGCATTGAACCGAACCAACAGTTAATTTTAACAAGTCGAGCACCAACGATTTTGTTTGGGCATATTTAACCAAACCAACAAGCGTGGCAGAACCAGAAATTTGCTTACTGCTTATGTTGCGTAAATTGGCTTCAATATTATAATGAATAATATCAATAGAATCAACACGATTGGCCGATAATATTGAGATATTTAGGTTCAAAACAATACCTAGTATGAGAACATTTAATTTCTTTATCATATAGTCCCAAAAGTAATAGAAAAAAAGGAACAATTTCTTATCCACAAACTATCTTTTTTTTGTGGGAATTTTATGCCAGTAAATCGTCCAAAATAGCATATTTTGCAATGATTTATAACCATAAGGCCTAGCTGTTTTTGAGGATTGTATAAACTATTAAAACAGTAACACTTATCAGGTATTATAAATCAAGCAATTAACTCAAGATTATGGCAGAAGATAGAATTATACAGATTAACATCGAAGATGAAATGAAAACCGCCTACATCGATTATTCGATGTCGGTTATCGTTAGTAGGGCCTTGCCCGATGTACGTGATGGTTTAAAGCCTGTTCACCGCCGTGTTTTATACGGTATGACAGAGCTTGGTTTGGCATCAAACAGAGCACACAAAAAATCAGCTCGTATTGTTGGAGAAGTTTTAGGGAAGTATCACCCACATGGAGATACCTCTGTTTACGATGCAATGGTGCGTATGGCGCAAGAATGGAACATGCGTTACATGTTGGTTGATGGCCAAGGAAACTTTGGTTCAGTTGATGGTGATCCACCAGCAGCAATGCGTTATACCGAAGCAAGGTTGCGCAAAATGGCAGAAGAACTTTTGGTTGATATTGATAAAAATACAGTTGATTTTAGGCCAAACTTTGATGATAGTTTAACTGAACCTAGCGTACTTCCTTCAAAAGTTCCAAACTTATTGATGAATGGCGCTTCTGGTATTGCCGTAGGTATGGCCACCAATATGGCCCCTCATAATTTATCTGAGTGTGTGGATGGTATTGTTGCCTATATAGACAATAAAGATATTACCATTTCTGAGTTAATGAAATACATCAAAGCTCCTGATTTTCCAACTGGAGGTATCATTTATGGCTATGAAGGTGTTAAACAAGCTTTAGAAACTGGTCGCGGTAGAATTGTTATGCGTGCAAAAGCTGGTTTCGAAACTTCAAAAACTGGTAAAGACCAAATTGTAGTTAGTGAAATTCCTTATCAAGTTAACAAGGCTACTTTAATAAAGCAAATTGCCGACCTAGTAAATGAGAAGGTTATTGAAGGAATTAGTGATGTAAGAGACGAGAGTGATAGAGAAGGTATGAGGATGGTATTCGATCTTAAACGTGATTGCGTGCCAAATGTAGTATTAAACAAATTGTTTAAATATTCTCAGTTACAAACCTCATTTAGTGTTAATAACGTTGCTTTGGTTAAAGGTCGCCCAGAGATGCTTAACCTCAAAGATTTGATCGTTCATTTTGTGGATCACCGCCATGTTGTGGTTGTTCGCAGAACACAATTTGATTTAGAAGAAGCACAAAAACGCGCACATATCTTAGAAGGTTTATTAATTGCTTTAGATCATTTAGATGAAGTAATTGCCTTAATCCGTAAATCGCGTACGCCAGATGAAGCCAAAAGTGGCTTAATGGAGAATTTTAAATTGTCCGACATCCAGGCAAAAGCAATCCTAGACATGCGTTTACAGCGTTTAACAGGTCTAGAACGCGATAAAATTAAAGAAGAATACACCCAAATCATGGAATTGATTGCCAGGTTGCAAGAAATCCTTTCAAACGAAACCCTTCGTATGCAAATTATCAAGGATGAGTTAATTGAAATGAAGGATAAGTATGGCGATACCCGCAGAAGTGTAATTGAAATGGTGGGCAATGAAATGAGTATGGAAGATTTAATTCCAGATGATGAAGTAGTTATTACTATTTCTCACTTGGGTTACATGAAACGTACCAGCTTAAATGAATACAGAACCCAAGCCCGCGGTGGCAGAGGAAGTAGAGGAGTTGCAAAACGTCAGGAAGATTTTGTTGAACATATTTTTATGGCAACAAACCACAATTACTTGTTGCTATTTACTGAACAAGGTAGGTGTTTCTGGTTACGTGTATTTGAAATTCCAGAAGGAGAGAAAACCAGCAAAGGAAGGGCTATTCAAAACCTAATCAACATACCTGTTGAAGATAAGGTGAAGGCTTTCTTAAACGTTAAAACATTAAGCGACCCTGATTATTTGAATACCTATAATGTAATTATGGTTACTCAAAAGGGCACTATCAAGAAAACTACTTTAGAAGCTTATAGCCGTCCAAGAGCCAATGGTATCAATTCAATGAATGTTCGTGAAGGAGATACTTTGGTTGAAGCAAGATTAACAAATGGCACCAGTGAAATCATTATCGCAAGTAGAGAAGGTAAAGCAATTCGCTTCAACGAAAGTGGCGTTAGGCCAATGGGCAGAAGTGCTACCGGTGTTCGAGCTATTAGATTGGCCGATGGTGATGAGGTAATTGGAATGGTTTCAATTGAAGATCCTAAGGTTACCAATGTTTTGGTGGTGAGCGAAAATGGTATGGGTAAACGTACCGAAGTGGAAGCATACCGTATCACCAAACGTGGTGGTAAAGGAGTTATGGCCATGAATGTTACCGAAAAAACCGGCAAATTGGTTTCTATCAAGGATGTAGATGATACCAATGATATCATGATTATCAACAAAAGTGGTATCACCATTCGATTAAGTGTTAGTTCTTTGAGAGTTTTAGGTAGAGTAACTCAAGGTGTTCGTTTAATCAATATTGGTGGTAAGGATGAAATTGCAAGTGTGGCTAAAATAAACTATATCCCTGGAGAAGAGGAGGGTGAGGGAGATCCAGAGGTAGAGGATGGCGAAATTGTAGAAGGATTTGAGGTAATTGCCGGAACCGATAAAGAGATAGAAGAGGTTGGACCAGAAATTATTGAAGATGAAACTGAAGATGAAACTGAAGAAGAGGACGATGTGGAAGATGAAGAAGAAACACCGCCTGCAGAATAGGTAATAAAAATTCAGACTTTAAAAGGCTGCATACATCTGGTTAAAATAATCACGGTGTTTGCGGCCTTTTTTATTTAATTACCAATTATTCAACAATGAATTTTACTGGTAAAAAGGTTTGGTTCGCCAGGGTTCTTTACAATAACATTCAAGGGAAGTTTATACTTGCCTATTAGGTAATACATTCTATCTGCAAATTCAAGCGATATAGGCAGGGAAGGAGTTGTATGGAACATCGCAAGGGAGTCGTTATTACCATCCCAAGCTATCATATCAAGATTTATAACAGGAATTGGTTCAGGCAAACCACCCCCAGAAGCAGGAAAGGCAAACCACCCCCAAAAGTCCCAGTTCTTCTTCATCCCAAAAAGTAAACTGAATGGAATACGGGAAATTGATATCCTTTAAAACCCTGGCTGCCTCTAACAATGCAGCCACGCCACTTGCGATGTCATTTGCTCCTTGTGAGGAGGTAAATTTTCCACCAACGCAATCGTAATGGGCGCATAACATGATGGATTGATTAGGAAATTGGGTTCCTCTTTTTTCTGCAATCACATTTTTACCAGCTGCCCCAAATTCAAAATTCCGAATGCTATAGCCATATGATAAGCACTTATCCTCAATGTATGAAGCAGCCAAAGCATTGTTGCTGTGATGGGCATACTTTGATTGAATGAGTTTTGGAATCTCGTTTATGAAAACTTGTTTCTTTCCAACTAATTCTTCCAACCTTAGGTTTAGGCTATCGGCATTTATTTTTTGAAATGCGCTTGTACATTCTGGTTTTTGGGCTTCGGTTTGAACCAAAAATCCAAAAAAGAACAAATAAAAGATTACTATTCCTTTCCTCATTTTCTTGCAATTAAATGTCGAGATTTCTTATAAAATAGTTGCATGACCCTTCTAAATGGATAAATATTTCAAATTATCTAAGGCTTTTTACATTCCATTTTAAAAGGGATTTTGAAAATTGAAAGCCTATATTTGAAAAGAATTATTGCGATTATCATCTATGCGTTTTCTTGTTATTTTTCTTGTAAGCTTCATCATTCAAAGCAGTTTCTTTGCTAATAAATTATTGTCGCAATATGCGCCACAGGTTGGTAATATTGGATCTACAGCAATTCATAAAGACAGCTCAATAATTTTCACTTTTAATAATTATTATTTTAATAACAAACAATTAATCAGAGGATGGCAAAATATTGCTGATACCAGTTTTGGAAAGGCTTCAGTTGGATCAATAGATAGCATTGGAATACAACCTTTTTTACTGAGTTTGGGAGATGGCGGTTCGGCAACATTCGAATTATTATTTAGTGTTATTGATGGTCCCGGACCAGATTTTGTGATATTTGAGAATGGTTTTTCATTTAGCAAGGATTCATTTTTCTTGGAATTAGCATTTGTGGAAGTTAGTTATGATGGGAAAAAATACGTAAGGTTTCCAAGCTTTAGCCAAACAGATACCATTACTCAAGTGGGTGCATTTGGAAGTTTAAAAGCCCATCAAATACACAATTTAGCAGGAAAATATACAGCACCATACGGGGTGCCATTTGACTTAAGTGAAATAAGGGATTCTTTAGATGGACATTCAACTATAAATTTTATTAGAATAGTTGATGTTGTTGGTAGTACCGACCCTAAATATGGGTCAAGAGACTCTAGGGGACAAACAATCAACGATCCTTGGCCAACGCCTTTTCCATCAAGTGGCTTTGATTTATCTGGAATTGGGTTTATAAATTTGATGCTAATGGGGGAGGATGAAATCAATAAAAAACTTGATGTTCAAGTTTACCCAAATCCCATAATTGGATATGAAAAACTAAACATTCATTCAAAGGAAGCAATTTCCAAATTAGTATTAATGAATGCTGGTGGATTGGTGTATTTAGAATTAAACCAAGCTATTCCAGCTGGCGAACATAGTCTAGATTTAAATGTATCGCCTGGATTTTACATACTTTCTATTCAAGCTAAATCTGGTAAATCTGTAAATCTAAAAATTGTTGTCAATCCATGATTAAGATTTGTGAGCGTTGCAACAAAAAGTTTAAATGCATTCCAGAAGATATAATAAACTGCGAATGCAGCAAATTCCAACTGAATCAACAAACCCAAGCAATCCTAAAAGAAAAATATATGGATTGCTTATGTTCATCATGCCTAATAGAGTTATATAAAGAGTTAAATGAAAAGGCATAAAAAAAGGGTTAAGCAAATTAGCTCAACCCTTTAATATCATTAACTTAATTGTTAAATTACTTGTTATCTAATTCATCAAGGAAAGGAATATTATCCCAAATCGACATCCTTACAGACAATGCTAAATAGTTCTCAATTTGGAAAAATTTAGCTGCATTTTTAGTGCCAACTGCCTTCTTAACTTTCGCATAGTATTTAGCCATCATTTTATCCGAATGCGAGTTTAATTTTAGGTTGTTCAAAGTTAATTTGTCGATTTCTTTTTCGTCGGCAGTACCATAAACCAAAATATACTCAGCAATATTCTCTAGCCTTTGCTTTGCTATCTCTTTTCTTTCAACTTCATATGCATCGTAAATTGGCGCGAATTTAGCTAAATCTTCAGGTGAAAGCGCTAAAAATTGTCCAACTAAATCTCTCTTTTCCTTACCGTAAATTGATTGAATAATTCTGATGTCGTCGCTAGATTCTTGCGCAAAAGCTGGAGCGAAAAACATGAACATTACTAGTGCTAAAATTGTTTTTTTCATTTTATTTGTTTTAATATGATGTATGGCAAAAATATAATAAAATGTTAAATTTAAAAGTGTTTTGTATGATGCACCTCAATTCAACTTTAAATATATTTAATTAAATGCTACATATCCAAATTGATTAGTTACAAGATGGGTAGTAGCATTGGAAATTGCGCTTTTGATAGGAATACCCCAAAACATTACGAATCTTAATACATTGTTAATGTTATAATTCCACTTTAAATTGTCTCATAATTAATATTATGTTAAATAGATTATTTGATTATCTGGCTTCTATCCACTCTATTAATATACTTTAACGTTAGATGAAAACAACAATTAATCGGGAGTCTTTACACCCCTAGACAAAAAAAATCCCCAATAAAAAATATGATTGAGGATTCTTTTGTGTTGAATATACCCTATTCGTATAAATCACGTTTTTTCTTTGTTTCAATAGCCATCTTTTCATTGTCTAGGTTGGCATATACTTGCTGCATGCTGTAAAGAATATCTCTCATGTACGCATATTTCTCATTTTTCTTTACCGGTGTATCTTCACTCTTCGCTTCAGCAATTTCCAATGCTTGTTTAAAATAACCTAAGGCTACACTTAGAATCTCATCTTTTTGTTTTTTTAATGGATTGTATCTTTTATCATACTCTGCCTGTGTAACATTAACTGGAATAGCATTGATTTTCTCAGCTACTTCAGTTGTTTTATTGTTAGTTAATGCCCCTAAATTATAGTAAGCATCAATATAATCAGGGTTTAATTCAACTACCTTTTTATAATCTGTCTCAGCTTTGGCTGCAGACTCTTTACTATTTATTACTTGTTCTTCTGCTAATTTTTGATAGTTAGTTGCAGCTGTGGTTAAAGATGTTTTTTTAGCTGGAACCTTTTCCGTTTGAGCCTTCTTTCTTAGTGTTGTTGCGGTATCTCTGCTATGTTTTGCTTTTTTTATTAAATCATTGGCAGAATTATCATAAACACTTCCTCTAACATAGAACAATTGGAAATCATCTGGGTTTGTTTCTAATGCTAGATCTAATTTAGTCAATAAAATATCTTGCCTGCCCATTGCCAAATAAACATTTAACTCTTGGTTGATTAACTCTTTATTTGAAGAAAACTTACTCCTGCCTAAATCAATATATTTTAATGCGTTGGTGGTATCAGTTTCTTCTAAATAAATATTTGCCATTTGCATATAAATCAAATGATCATCATAATTTAGGTCCATTAATTTTTGCAAGTATATTTTCGCATTTGGATTGTCACCTAGTTGTAATGTGGAATATGCCATGTATAAGTATATGTTTTTCTCAGATAAGTTATTGGTTTTTAAAACCTCATTTTTATCGTATGGAATTACATCCAATACCATTTGATAGTAGTTGATAGCTGCCTTGTAATCTTTCTTTTCGTAGGCACTTATCCCCCTGTTAAAGCACATAAATGCACTATTTAAAATAGCGTTATCCTTGCAATAATATTCGTAGCGTTTTTTGGCATCAAACTCAATACATTTTTTACAACCGTTAAAAAATTTTTCAGCTAAATCAGCATCTACAAACTTTTCATAAGCAGGATTTCTATAAATAGTATCTAAAATTGCCACATAGTAAAACCATGCTTTAGCATCTGTTTTGGTTTCCGGATTTTCAATAGCAACATCGATACTTTTCTTAGCATCTTCCATTTCTGAATTTCTAAGGTAGATGGCCGCGCTTTCTACCATGCTTTTTTGTGCAAATGTCTGCAAACTCAATACTGCCAATGCAGCTAACAATAATTTTTTCATTTGGTTAGTGTTTTTTTTGTGGTTTGGTTCAAACCGGTTTTATATTTTGGCTTTTATTAATAGTCAATAAAAAACTGAAAAGGTTGAATGCTTGCTCAATTTCTATACAAACATAAGGCAATTCTTATTCGGGTTCAAATTAAAAATTAAACCTAAAGTTTGATTTTTTTTGAATTAAAAAGGGCTTTGGAATTTCCAAAGCCCTTTTTAATAGTGAACGATTCTATAAAATAAGCAAGGCTAATTCTTTTCGTATGTAGCTACTTCTACATCTTTGTAATCCTGAATTTTATAGCCTAATTTTTCAATTGGTGCTTTTACTTTTTCTTTGTCGCCTACAATTAGAATAATCATTTTATCTGGTTGCAATACTTCTTTTGCAATGGCATTGATTTCTTCTTTGGTTAAAGATTTTATAGTAGCATTTTGCTGACGTATATAATCTTTAGGTAAATCATACTCAAGCAATCTGTTTAGAAAACTTGCTTTTTGACCATTTGTTTCATAACGTAGGGCATCACTTTGCGTGATTGAATTTTTCATGAAGTTTAATTCATCATCAGTAATCCCGTTGTCTCTATAGTTATTTACCTCATACATAATTTCTTTAAGAGCACTATCAGTGGCCGAAGTGCGCACACCTGTAGAAATTACATATGCACCTTGGCGGTCTCTATAACCTGAATTTGATGAGCGAATACCGTATGTAAAACCTTTATCTTCGCGTAAGTTTAGGTTCAAACGGCTATTGAAACTTCCACCCAATGGGTAGTTCATAGCATTTGTTTTGAAGAATTTTCCATTCCAGTCGTAAGTTTGACCCAAGTTACCAACTCGAATTTCAGATTGAGCTGCTTTATATTTATCAACTAGCATTACCTGTTTACCAGCATTTACAGTGGTTGTGGGTGGCGCAATTTGAGGATATACAACACCTTTTTTCTTCCATGATTTCAAGAAAGTTACCTTAGGCATTATTTCTGATTCAGTAACATCTCCCACAACAGTTAAAGTGGCAAAATCTGGTGCATAAAATCGATCATAAAAGCCTTGAACATCTTTCATTGTCATTGCCTTAATCGACTTTAACGTGCCTCCTACTGGCTCTGCTGCAATGGTTTTACCATATACCAATTTACTAAAAGCCAAACTAGCTGTTGTTGCGGCGTCATATTTTTCTGAACTAATTCCTTGATAATTTTGCGATTGGTTCAATTTAAATTCATCTGCATTGAACTTTGGACGCATTAATTTCTCTTCAACCAACTTTAGTGTAGCATCCAAATTTTTCTTAACACAAACCACTTGCATAAAATGGCTTTCTAATCCTGAACCAAAGATAATTGAGCTACCTAACTTATCCATTTCATTTTCAAATTGTTCACTCGTGAAATTCTGAGTTGCCTCATTCATCATATCAGAAGTTAAATTAGCCAAGCCAGTTTTAGCAGGATCTCCAACTGCTATATTTCCACCCTTCATGTTCAATAATATGGTAACAATTGGTGATTCTTTGGTTTCGGTTCCAATTACCTTAATACCATTGTCCCATGTTGCTGTATAAAAATTTGGGATTTCAGTTAATTTAGCTGCACCAGGATCAGGGCGTTTGCTTCTATCAAAATTATCTTTAGGTGTGGTGTATGATAATCCTTTGTATTCAAGCTCAGTTTTTACAGGAGCAGTTGCTGCAGTTTCTGCTGGTTTTGCCTCTTCTTTGTTAGCAGCTGCATTTGCTTTTTTAGGGAAGATATTCACCAATACGTAATTTTTACCTAAAATATATTGGCGAAATACACGCATTACGTCTTCTTTGGTGATTTTTGTATAGCGAACTAATTCATCAGACAAATTATAATTTTTATCCAATCTCGGTGTCCCATGACTTAAATACCAAGTAGAGCTCAAGATACTGGCAACACTTCCAACACTTTGCATGCTTTGAATAATACTAGTTTCGAATTGGCCTTTAGCACGATTCAAATCATCATCTGAAACACCTTTTGTATCAAATTCCTTTAAGGTAGCTAAATAACCTTTTTCAATATCATTGTCACCTTCAAAATTTGGCATGGCAACAAAAATAACTCCAAACTCTCCTGCCAACTCTGAACCAGAATTGAAAGAGACCGCTTGGAAAGCTTTTTCGGGCTTAACAAAATTCTTGTATAAAATAGAATTTGTACCATTGCCCAAAATGTATCCTAATACATCTAAAGCAGCTTCATCTGAATGGTAGTTCTTTACACTTGGATAGGTAAAAGCATACATAGGCGCAAATACATTGTCGCCATAGTTTACATATTTATTATCGGGCAATCTAACTGCTTCAACTCTTTGTGCACGCACTTCTGGACCTTTAGGGATTGGACCAAAATATTTTTCAGTTAAATTAATAACGTCTGCAACTTGAACATCTCCTGAAACAACAACACATGCGTTGTTTGGACCATACCAGCGCATGAAAAAATTCTTCAAATCCTCCACATTCACGCGGTCTAAATCCTCCAGATATCCAATGGTTGGCCAACTATAAGGGTGACCTTTTGGATACAAAGCTGCGTCGTTTATTTCTCCTCTTTTTCCATAAGGAATATTATCTACATTTTGTCCTTTTTCATTTTTTACAGTAGCCCTTTGAACTTCAAATTTCTTTTGAGTCACTGAATCCAATAGAAATCCCATGCGGTCGGCTTCTAACCAGAGTGCGGTTTCCAAATAATTGGCGGGTAATGTTTCAAAATAATTTGTACGATCGCGATTAGTAGTTCCATTCATTTGACCGCCCGCGCCTTGAACAATTTTAAAATGCTCTTCATCTTTCACATGCATTGAGCCTTGAAACATCATGTGCTCAAAAAAATGGGCAAATCCCGACTTATTTGGAGTTTCACGCGCTGAACCGGTATGATAAGTAACCTCAACATGCACAATTGGGTCGGAATGATCCTCATGAATAATTAAGGTAAGTCCGTTAGGTAAGCGGTACTTTTCATAGGAGATTTTCATCTCGCCTGGTGTGGCTGTTACCTTCTCTAATAAAGTGGTTTGATTGGCATTGGCCGCAGCTGGGACTTGTGCTTTAGTAACTTGTGATCCAAGTAGGAAAGCAAAAGCACTAGCAAATAATAAACCTTTTTTCATTGTATTGATATTTTGGTTAATGGTTTTTAAGGTATGTTGAACATTGAATGAATATAAAGCTTATTTATTCAAATCAGTCGCAATTTAAGTACTTTACATTGAGTGCGTCAAATTTTTTTATGAATGGTATAAACTACTTTTAGACGGATTTTATTGAATTG
>CANKQY010000007.1 GCA_947485745.1 Bacteroidota bacterium | reverse complement strand
TAAATCCCAATAGCTACGTGTTGCATTGGTACTAGTGGATACCAAGTCATAAGGACTATTGATCCAAACTGTATCTGTTGGTACTGAACTTACTGTTGGTTGGCTTGGGAAAAAGTTGGCTATTGGTGGTAATACTGGGCCGCCACCTGCTGCACTAACTAAATTGATTAGGTAATCTTCAGTTTCGCCCCAGGTATAAGTTGCACAGGGGACTACTGAGGTTGCTGTACCACCCTCCACATCAACTAAACGCATTCTTGAAACACCTAAAGTTGCAGTAGTTGGCACTGTAAAAGTGAAAGTATGCAAAGAAGGGAAAGGGTTGGTTGCAGTAATTGTGGTTACCAATTCAGCTGCATCGAATGTGAAATTCCTATTATAATCAATCCAAACATTACAAACATTGTTATAAAAGAAACCACTACATTGAGTTAACTCCACTGTGATGGTATAAGAATTACCGGGAATTAGAGAAACACCTGGCACAGTTGTGGTAAAATCAACATACTGAGGTGTACTGGTATAACAGGTAGTTAGGTTGTTGAATGAAGTTCCAAATGCACCCGTTAAAGCAACTCTTGAAATATCATCATCTGCAGCAGAAAGTGCACCTGTAGTGGTGCAATACTGCGCTTTAATAGCTCCAGTGCTCATAAAAAAGAGCAAGACTATTAACATTCTAATTTGTAATTGTATTTTCATTTTATTAATAATTTATCTATTTTTTCAATCAATATGTGGTCTAAATTTTTGAAATTAGCAATCAAGAATAGGAAATTTGGTTAAAAAAAACAAAATTAAGGCGTTCTATATCTCGTATCATTAACAAAAGCGGAATCATTCAGTGACAGTAGAAAAGCTACCAAATCCAATTTTTCTTGAGGGGTTAGGTTCAAACCGCCATGATCAAAACTTTTGCTAATCATTGGATCAACCGTAGGAGAATTTTTAGTTCCAGAATTGTAAAATTCAACTACCTCCATGAGTGTATTAAAGCGCCCATCATGCATGTATGGAGCGGTAAAAGACAAATTTCGCAATGACGGGGTTTTCATCCTACCAATGTCTTCTGGCTTTCCCGTTATAAGATACAAACCACTGTCTTGCTGCACTTCACTTAAACCATTATTATGAAACCCATAATCTGTAAAAAAAGGAGAACTTAAATTTCCATGACAATGAAAGCAATCGCCCTTTTCAGACCCAAAAATCGCCATTCCATTAATCTCACTCGGTGTTCTTAGTCGTTGGCGACGTTCAGCTTTGTCGAAATTTGAATTAGCACTTATCAATGTTCTTTCAAATTGGGCAAGCGCGCGAGCCAATTTAACTGAGGTAATACTGTCTGAACCGAAAGCTTTGCGAAACAAACCAGGATATTCAGCATTATTCTGAAGTCTTGCAACAACATCAAAAAGGCTTTTATTGGCCATTTCAATTGGGTTCAAAATTGGTCCAAGAGCTTGCCTTTCTAAATCATTGGCTCCGCCATCCCAAAAATATCTATGATTAGTTAGGTTGTACTTATCAGTCCAAGCGAGATTAAAAAGAGGCATAGCGCCTCTGTTACCAACTTGTCCGGTTATACCAATACTGTATTTATTGGGATCAGCAAAAGAATAAGCTGGCTGGTGACAAGTTGCACAACTCTGGGTATTATTGGCAGATAAAATTGGATCAAAAAATAATTTTTTTCCTAATGCTACTCCCGCATTAGTTAGGGGATTCGTTTCTGGAATAGGAAAAGTTGACCATCCTAGATTGGTTGGTAAATTGAGCTGATATGGTGCTGGGTCATAAGCATAAATATCTCCAACTACAGGATCTTTTTTACAAGAAGCCAATAATGAAAATACAAAACTTATAACAATAGCAATCTTCTTCATATTAAATTTTTAGGGAGTTATGGTATTAATACTAACCATATCGGCCATGTTTTTCGCAAACTTTTTGGCAGAGGGTTCGGTTTCACTGTGTATAGTATACCCATCCACTTCAAAACTATAATTTTCTGGACTTTGAAACATTTCATTAACCTCCATTAGCATATTAAAAGTTGCTTTATTAGATTTTACTTTATACATTTTCAAATCAAGGTTAATACTGGGCTGATTTCCATCACCACCTAAATCAAAGGAATAATTTTTACCTTTTGTGGTGGCTCCGTTAATTCGATAAAATATGTACCCAGTACTCCAAGTCCAAAACATACCCCAAGATGGATCCAAAGCCCCTTCTTGAAGTCCGTTGTGATTGGCAAAACTATCAACAGCCAACAGAAAGGAAATGCCCGTATAATTACCTGCAGGAACATTTTGAATGGTGAATGTTTGAGAGCCTGCAATACTTGCATCTAATAAGTTGTAATTTTTTAAATTAACTTGATCCCCATTGGGTTTGTGCAGGATAATATTACTCAAATAATGTCTCAATTCTTTGATGGTAAATGTATCAGCCGCCGCATTGGTATAATATTTTGAGCCTAATTCTAGTGCAGCTCCCTTGTATGCATAATTCATTTTGAAGGTAAGCGTACCAGAATTGGAAGGATTAACAATACCTTGAAAATTTGTTACCGTATCCCAAACATTAACAGTGCTATCTGGAGCAGTAGTTTCAGTTTCTTTGCATGATCCCAAAATTAATACTAGCCCAAGTAGGGAAACAAAAAGTAGGTTGTAGCTATTTTTATTAATCATCTTATATTTTGCATAAATCTGTTCATTAAGATTTATATATTTGCTAGGCAATTTAAGTATTGTATTTCAAATTTAAAATTAATTTTTACTTAAAAATATGGCAAGTATAGATATAGTTAGCAAAACCGACCTTCAAAGGGTTGATAATGCTGTAAATACTGCAAAAAAAGAACTCATAAACCGATATGATTTAAAAGATGAATTGTGCTCAATTGAATTTGATAAAAAAGGGAAATTAATAAAGCTTGAGGCAAAGCAAGAAATGGCTATGCAAACGCTCATTGATATCATTCTAGGGAAATTTAGCAAACAAGATTTAGATGTAAGGATACTGGATTTAAGCTCTGAACCCAGACCCAGCGGCAGATTGGTATTACAAGACATAAAAATCAAGGAAGGTTTAGACAAAGAAACAGCTAAGAAAATAGTTTCTCATATCAAAGGGTTCAATTCAAAGTTACAGCCTGCTATTCATGAGGACCAGGTAAGAGTTTCAGGGAAGAAAATTGATGATTTACAAGAATTAATGGCCGAATTGAGACAACAAGATTTTGAGGTGCCTTTGCAATTTGATAATTTCAGGAGCTAACTATTCTCCAATTGTGACCATTTCCTTTGAAAAAAGGGCGTTGAGCTTGTCTATTATTTCTTCGGCCAATAGTCCTTCCTCTATTTTCCCTTCTTTAATAAAACTAATGGTTCCTTTTTCCTCACTTACCACCAAACAAACTGCGTCAGTTTGTTCAGTTATGCCAATTCCAGATAAGTGTCGCAGGCCATATTTATTAATAATTTGAGGATTTTCGCTCAAAGGCAACACACAATTAGCTGCCTTTATTTTTCCACCAGAAATGATTACTGCTCCATCATGCAATGGACTGGTTTTATTGAAAATAGATAATAACAACCTCCTTGAGATAATTGAATCTAAAGCCTCCCCGCTTGCAGCAATAAATTTCATTTCCGAAGTAATTGGAAATACAATGATGGCACCCGATTTTTGGGCTGCTAAATCTCTACAAGCCTCCAAAATTTCATCAAATGGCGTATGAAAACTTTCTTGAATCTTCCATTTCCAAGGAAAAATATTCCACCATTTTTTATTTTCACCTAACAAAGAACTATTGCCTATTACCAGCAAAAATTTCCTTATTTCTTGTTGAAAAACAATCAAAACAGCTATAATTCCTACTTTGGCAAATTCGCCCAAAACCCCTGACATTAATGGCATTTCAAAATATCGTACCACTAACCAAAACATATAAATGGTAATTAAACCAATCAAGATATTAAAGGCTAAACTTCCTTTTAAAAGTTTGAATAATTGAAAACACAAAAACAACACCAACAATAAATCAATAACGATTACTGGTGTAATTTTGTAGGAAAGGAATTCAAATTGACTATCGAACATTTTACGATTTTAGCTTTTTTATTCCAAAAATGCCAATTTATTTTTAACTTTTTCAGCAATATTAACTGATAGTTAGATAGTTAAGGCCTTATAAATTTTCACACAATCCATGGCTTCTTTTACATCATGCACGCGTAAAATTTTGGCCCCTTTTAATAGTGCAACCATGTGCAAAGCAGTGCTACCATTTAATGCATCTGCTGCCTCTGCACCAATAACCTTTTGAACCATTTGCTTGCGAGAAATACCCACTAGGATTGGCCATTCTAGTAGCTTTAAACTATCTAATTGATTCAATAATTGGTAGTTATGTTCTAAGGTTTTTCCAAAACCAAATCCAGGATCTAAAATAATATCCTTCACCCCGAGAGCATTCAATTCAGCGAGTTTTTTAGAAAAGTAATTTGCAACTTCTAACACAATATCATGGTAAATTGGGGCATCCTGCATGTTCTTTGGCTTACCCTTTTTGTGCATAATGATATAAGGAACGTTTAATTCAGCTATTACTGAAAACATTTTGGGGTCGTCATCCCCTGTAGATACATCATTTACTATAGAAGCACCCTCCAAAACGGCTTGCCTAGCCACCTCTGAATAGAAGGTATCAATAGACAATATTGCTGTAGGAAATTGTTCTATAATTGCCTTAATAGCTGGAATTACCCGATTTAACTCAATATCAACACCAACTGTTTCCGCACCTGGTCGAGTAGATTGGCCACCAATATCTAAAAAGGTGGCACCGTCTTGAAGCATTTGATTGGCTTTTTCTAAGAGATGAATGGTAGAACCCATTCTGCTTTGGTCAAAAAAACTATCAGGAGTAATATTTAGGATTCCCATTACCTTTGGTTCAAGCAATGAAATAAGGCTTCCTTTACAATTTAGTGAAATTTTAGTTAATAATGTTTGCAATTGTATCTCCTCGCTTATTTTTGTGGCAGAACAAATTAAATACAATCGCCTTGATTAATCAAACTACAATCCAATACGACGAAATTATTTCAAAGTGCAAAAGCATTTTTGAAAAGAAAAACCATGATTATGGCCCAAGTTGGCGCATCATGAGAGTTTCTAGCATTATCGACCAAATTTTCATTAAAGCCACTCGAATTAGAACCCTTGAAGAAAAAGGCACCCAAATGATAGCAGAAGGAGTAGAATCTGAATGGATGGGTATTATTAATTATTGCATTATGGCACTCATTCAACTCACCAAAGATGAGGAAGGTAAAAATTTAGCCGAAAAGGATTTGGTTGAATTGTATGAGAAAAAAGTTGTTGAAACAAAAAACCTCATGCTGCAAAAAAACCACGACTATGGTGAAATTTGGAGAAGTATGTTGGTAAGCACATTTACTGATATGTTATTGATGCGTGTTAACCGAATGCACCAAATTTTAAGCAATGAAGGCAAAACCATAGCAAGTGAAGGAGTAGAAAGTAATTTAATGGATATGATTAATTACTCCGTTTTTGCCCTGATACAAATGAATACAAAAGAAAAAACAAGTTAAAAAATAAATCATTTAATATGAAGTGGATCACGCAAATTAGTAGAACTCTTGTAGGAGTGCTATTTATTATTTCTGGGTTAATAAAAGCAAATGATACTTTAGGTTTTAGTTATAAGCTGATAGAGTATTTTGAAATTTTTCAGGTACAATTTTTGGATGGCTATGCAGTTGCATTAAGCATGGCCATTTGCATTTTCGAGATTGTGAGTGGCGTTGCGTTACTTTTAGGAATCTATAACAAGCTTAATTCGTGGATGCTATTATTATTAATAACTTTTTTCACCTTACTAACGGGTTACAGCGCAATTACGCATAAGGTTACTGATTGCGGCTGCTTTGGCGATGCCATTAAGCTCAACCCATTCACCAGCTTTATAAAAGATTTGGTATTACTTGTTTTGATCCTGTTTGTTTTCTTTGGCAACAAATACATTCAACCACTATTTAATAAGGCAATTGTTAATATTGCCTTATCTGTTGCTTTCTTGGTATCTTGCTTTTTCACCTTTTACACCTATATGTTTTTACCGGTAAAAGATTTTCTCCCTTATAAAATTGGTAATAATATTCAGGCATTAACTATTGTTCCGCCAGATGCAGAAAAAGATGTTGTAGAAATGGTATTTATTTATGAAAAAGGCGGACAAAATTTTGAGTTCAATGCAAACAATCTACCTGAGGATTTAGATGCCTATAATTTTGTTGACAGAAAAGACAAATTAATTAAAGAAGGATTTAAACCACCCATTCATGATTTTAAAATATTTGATGGTGCTGGCATAGAATATACCGATAGCTTGTTTGTAAATGATACTTATAAATTAGTGTTGGTTCAAACCAAAATTGCTGATAGTAGAAATGGAACCATTAAGTCTATTGCAATCCTAGCTGAAGCATGGAAGAAAAATAACTATGAGTTTTGGGCGCTCACCTCAACCAACCTGGAAGATGCAAGCAAATATGCAACAGAAAATAAATTGCCTTTTACTTATTACAATATGGATGCTATTCCATTGAAATCTATGGTTAGGTCGAACCCAGGACTCATGCTCATGAAAAAAAATACCATCGTAAAAAAATGGAGCTCTTATAATTTGCCAAGCTACGAGATTGTTAAAAAATATATGAAATAAGCCCTGCTCATTGATTACAGAAAGAATTTATTTAATAGGAATGCCTGGCTCTGGTAAAAGCACAGAAGGAAAACAATTAGCTAAATACTTAGGCTGGGCATTTATTGACTTAGATATATTAGTTGAGGAGATGGCAGGAAATAGTATTGCAACTATTTTTGCACATGAAGGAGAAATGTATTTTAGAAATTTAGAAAAAGCTGCACTGGAGAAAACGTTTATAATAAATCGCGTTATTATAGCCTGTGGAGGTGGAACAATTGCATTTGAAGATAACATGAAGCAAATCAATTTGCATGGCGCTAGCCTATACTTAAATGCTTCTAATAATTTTCTTTTGAGCCGAATAAAGGCATCAAAAATGCCTCGACCGATGTTTTTAGGGCTCTCTGAAGAAGAAATTTTGTCGAAAATTATAGAATTAAGGGCCAAAAGGGAGGTGTTTTTTTCTCTCGCAAAAGCCCAGATAGATATTCCACATGAAGGCGGCAAAGCCCTGTTAAAAAAGGCTTACAAGCTATTTAACTTAAACCTAAAATAGACAAAATCAGCAAAATCAGGCTTTTTGTTGAAAAAGTGTGAAATAAAAAAATGCTTTTTTTTTGCATTGAGTGCTGAAATTGCTTGACATTTCAAATCTGTTTGTTAAGTTTGTTATGTAAAACCTATAATTATTTAATTCAAATGAACAAACAAGATTTAATCGATGCAATGGCAAAAGCTGCCGGAGTAACTAAAGTGCAAGCTCAAGCTGGTTTAGATGCATTCATGAGTTCAACTCAATCTGCTTTGAAAAAAGGCGACAAAGTTATCCTAGTAGGATTTGGTACTTTTTCTGTAACTAAGCGTGCAGCAAGAAAAGGCCGTAACCCTCAAACAGGTAAAGAAATTAACATTCCGGCAAAAAAGGTTGTTAAATTTAAAGCTGGATCAGGCTTACAAGCTAAAATCAAGTAATTTAATTTTACTAAAATAAAAGCCCAATGCATTGCATTGGGCTTTTTTTGTGATAAATTTTACAGAATAATAGTAAGTTTTTACCTCAGTTATAATAAATAAACACTTATTCTATTTAACTTCATCAATACACTCACATGCTCTTGCAATGTGGTTTGCAAAGATAAGCCTATATAATCTGCTGCCACAGGAAATGTTTTGTGATTGCGATCAACTAATACTGCTATTTGAATAGCTAAAGGATCCAAATGCAAAAACAGATACATGCCATAAACCAAGGTTCTGCCAGTATTCAATACATCATCAAAAATAATAATCGTTTTTCCCTGAACCGATAATTGATTGAAGTTAACCTGAGCCGAATTAAAAGTTGGCTTGTCTTTGCTGATTTCAATTTCCAACAAACTAATTTTAATTTTTGAAATATCTTTTAATTCTTGCTGAACCAATTTTGCTACCTCAATTCCCTGACCTTTTATGGCAGCAAATACTAAATCTTTCTTGTCAAAGTTCTTTTCATAGATTTGATAAGCCATTCTCCTGAGAATTTTTTGAACTTGCTGGTGGTTTAAAATCTGTGTTTTCATTGCCTAAATTCTTGTAAGATCACTTAATTTAACGCGTAATTTATAATATATTTTAAATTCTTGGGGCAATTTAAAGGAATTTCGGATAAACCCATTAGATTTGTTGTGAAATAGGACAAGAAAAAATATTTGTTTATAAATTTTGTAAATGAATAAAAATACATATTTTTGCGGTCCTAAATTTTGTAAATAAAATGAGAGAAGGTATTCACCCAAAAAACTATAGAAAAGTGGTTTTCAAGGACATGTCAAACGATTACATGTTCGTATGTCACAGTACAGTTGAAACCAAAGAGTCCATCAAATGGGAAGATGGCAACGATTATCCATTATTTAAATTGGATATTTCCTACAAATCTCATCCGTTTTTCACCGGACAAACAATGTTCGTAGATACCGCGGGTAGAATTGACAAATTCAAAAGACGCTATCAGAAAAAAGCTGATTAATCATACAAAAAGCCCCAACTTACAGTTGGGGCTTTTTTTTTATCTTGTTCCTGAGTAATTTAGTGGGCTCAAAGTAATACCACTTTACTCATGCATTATTTGTTTTTTGATCCGGAAAAAACCCGAATAAACCTGCTGCCTTTCACCTATACACGTCCGGTTGCCAACCTAAGATGTGGTATTTTAACCATAGATCAAAAGTGGCAACAACATCTTGGAACAGCCACTTATGGCTACTTTACACAAGATTACCTGCAAGATAAATTCCCTAAAAATATTGGCACCCAAAATATTTTAATCAATGGCAGTATTTGTCCAACACCCAAATTGGTAGAGGAAATAGCTAAACTTAAGAATAATAAAGAAGCACTTATTTGTAAGGGCGAGCTCATCGCAGTATTCTTGGATAAAATCTATGTTTCATCCTTTTCAGAAGACATCAGTCTATTACAATGTACTGAAACAGAAGAATATAACTTTATTCAATTGAATTATTGCTATGATATCTTTTCAAAAAACGCAGACGCCATTAAATCAGATTTCGACTTCCTCACCAAAGGCAGAGCCTCCCAACCTATCCCGGAGGGAACACAATGCTTATACCCCGAAAGAATATTTATTGAAGAAGGAGCAAAGATTTACTTTTCCATATTAAATGCGAGCGATGGCCCAATTTATATCGGTAAAAATGCTGAAATAATGGAAGGCTGCAAAATAAGAGGCCCTTTTGCCATTTGTGAAGACGCTGGTTTAAAAATGGATGCCAAAATATATGGTGCTACAACCGTTGGTCCGCATTGCAAAGTAGGTGGAGAAGTTAACAATGTGGTATTTTATGGCTACAGCAATAAAGGCCACGATGGTTTTGTAGGTAACGCAGTTATTGGAGAATGGGTTAATATAGGAGCCGATTCTAATAACTCTAATTTAAAAAACACCTACGATGAGGTAAAATTATGGAATTATGGTACCGAGAAGTTTGAAAAAACCGGACTTACCTTCTGTGGTTTAATGATGGCAGATCATGCTAAGTGCGGCATCAATACCATGTTTAATACTGGAACCGTTGTAGGCGTTGGAGCCAACATTTTTGGTTCAGGATTCCCTAGAAATTTTGTGCCAAGTTATAGCTGGGGAGGAGCCCAAGGCTTTGAAACTTTTGTATTGAATAAATTTTATAAAACAGCTGAAGCAGTATACAAAAGAAGAAATGTTCCATTCACAGAAATAGAAAGAGCTATTTTAAAAGAAGTTTTTGATCAAAGTAAACAATACCGTTTTTGGGAGCAAAATCCTTCTTAAAACATTATAAAATAAGCAAAAAATGAGAAAGAAAATTATTGCAGGTAACTGGAAAATGAACAAAAACCTTGAAGAAGGCATGGGACTAGTTTCGGAAGTGAGTAACATGCTCAAGGATGAATACAAGGGGAGCGCAAAAGTGGTGATCATTCCTCCTTTTATTCATATTAATTCGGTGAGCAAATTAATTGCCGAAAACCCAGTAATTGCTTTAGGTGCTCAAAATTGTAGCAACCATAAAAGTGGTGCTTATACCGGTGAAATTAGTGCAGATATGTTAAAAAGCTGCGGAACAAAATACGTAATCATTGGACACAGTGAACGTAGGCAGTATTTTGGCGAACACAATGCATGGTTAGCCCAAAAAACAGACGCTGTTTTAAATGCCGGTTTGAACCCAATATATTGTTGCGGCGAAACTTTGGAAGAGCGTGAATCCAATGCCCATTTTGCCGTTCTTGAAAAACAAATTAGCGAAGGACTTTTTCATTTAGATGTAACTCAATTCAGCGAAGTGGTTATTGCCTATGAACCTGTTTGGGCAATTGGCACAGGTAAAACGGCCAGCACGGCACAAGCTCAAGAAATACATGCATTTATTCGCGGCTTAATAGCGAAAAAATATGACGCTACTACTGCAGATAATACAACCATTCAGTATGGTGGAAGTGTTAAAGCAGAAAATGCTGCAGAACTATTTTCTGCTCCAGATATTGATGGCGCTTTGGTTGGTGGTGCTGCTTTGGAAAGCAGAAGTTTTGTTGCTATTGTGAAAGCAATGGCCTAATAATTCGCCTATCATACAATCCCCAAGAATTTTACCTGTTTAAATTAATATTGGGCACCAAATACCATTAATTAATTTATTTGATTTTTTTAAATTATGAAAAAAGTAGTAGCGTTAGTTGTTATGTTGCTGTTAGGATTTACCTCCCTTCAAGCACAAAGACCCAATAGTTTTTCGTTTGATCCTTCTGTTTTCATTGGTGAGTTTGAAACCTTTGTTTCAAGCTCCTCAAAAAAGGATGTGAGGGATTTAGCAGAAGAATTTAGCGGCTATTACAATGCAGGAAAATTTACTACTGCACAAAAGAATCAAATCATTAGGTTATGCAATGAAATGCTTAATGGGAATTGTCAAATTAGTCACGATTTTGAAGGGTATATGAAAACAATCAATGCCCTGGTTTCAAATAATAACCTACTAAAGTTTGATGGCTGGCACAAAACCTTATCCACCTCACTTAAAAAATCTAAAGACGATTTCCAAAAGTTTTTATTGGTTTCAACCAATGTGTTTGCCGAAAATAAATTACTTTCATTAGGTGGATTTACTTGGGTGGTATCAACAAGTGATGCCGATTTAATTGTAGAAGGTGAACCTTTGTTCTTGTTTAAAAAGCTTAACCTAATTTGCTATACACCAGGCGATACTTTTGAATTATACAATACCTCAGGAAAATTTTATCCGAGCAAAAACTTATGGGTTGGTAAAGGAGGAAAAATAGATTGGACAAGAGTTGGGCTCGATTCGAACAAAGTATATGCCAACATCAAGAATTATAAAATTAACCTCAATGATGGAGAATTGGTAGCCGACTCAAGCAGCTTTTTTAATTTAGACATTTCTGCTAAACCTATGCTAGGAAAGGTTACAGATAGACCCATGGGGAAATCTCAAGGTGAAAAAAGTACCTACCCCCAATTTGAAGGATATTTTGCAACCTTTACGGGAGCAAGTTATGGAAGAGCTAAATTTAAAGGTGGATTTGGTATGAGAGGTGCCCTTGTTTTAGGGAGAGGCAATAGCGAACAAAAAGCAGAGCTTTGGTTCACCTTTAAAAATAAGCCATTTATGCGCATTCAATCACCCGAGTTTTTTGTGAGAGAAAATCGCATTTCGGTTGAAAAAGCAGAGGTAACCATCTTCTTGGATAAAGATTCAATTTACCACCCTCAACTTACTTTTAGCTATCTAATAGACAAAGATAAAGTATCATTGTACCGCGACAATAAAGTTGGTATTTCATCAGCTCCATTCATGGATAATTTTCACAATGTAGAATTCTATATTGATGAAATTAAATGGGATTTAAACAGCCCAAAAATAGAACTCGATAATATCTCGGGAGATGTTCCTGCAAAATTTGAATCTATCAATTATTTTAGAGATGTTAATTATGAAAAAATTGGCGGCATGCTGTCTTATAACCCACTTCAAAGAATCAAAAAATATTGTGAAGAAAATAAGGTAACGAGCTTTAGAATTGAGGTGTATGCTGCCACATTCAAAAGCAATATAAGTGATATACGCATACAAATGATCGACTTAAACGACAAGGGCTATGTTAACTTTGATGCTGCTAAAAACATAGTTTATGTGAAAAGAAAATTGATTGATTATGTAAATGCACACAATGGAAGAACTGACTATGATGCCATTTCATTTAACTCACTCATTAGTTCAATACCAAATGCGCATATCAGTTTAATTAACTTCGACATGGTGGTTCAGGGTGTGCCTAAATTTTACTTTAGTGATTCGCAAACTGTTTATATACTTCCAAAAGACCAAGTTGTTACTTTAAAGAAGAACAGGTCCATGGATTTTAGTGGAAAACTAAGGGCAGGTATGGCCGATTTTTATGGAAACAATTTCGCATTTGATTACAACGGCTTTAAAATCCGGTTAAACAATATTGACTCTTTAAAGTTTCTGTACCCAGATGATTCATTGGGCATGATGATGCATGTAAAAAGTGTAATTCAAAATATTTATGGTACATTAGAAATTGATTATCCTTATAATAAATCGGGAAGAAAGCGCTACCCTAAATACCCTGTTTTTACATCTGAAGTTGGTTCAAAAGTATTTTATGATTACCCAACTACCATGAAAGGCTCGTATAGTAAAGACCGCTTTTACTTTGATGTTGATCCATTTGTTTTGGACAGTTTGGCTGATTTGAACCTTTATACATTGGCGCTTGGTGGCAATTTTGTTTCAGGTGGTATATTACCAGAAATGCGCCAGGAAATTTACCTACAACCTGATAAATCTTTGGGTTTCTTTATCCCAAATGACGAAACAACCAAATACCATTTATATGGCGGTAAAGGTAAAGCTGTGATGGATTTGCGATTAAGTAACGACGGGCTAATTGGGGATGGAACCCTCTCCTACTTGGCCTCAAGAAATTCCTCTCATAGATTTGAATTCATGCTCGACTCAATGAATTCGAATAGTCACCTTTTTGAAAATGACAGAACATCCCTATTTCCAACTATAATTAAATCACCCAATGTAATGACTCATTGGATTCCCTATCAAGATACCATGTTCATTACCAATAAAGGCGAACCAATGAAAATTGCCTATGATGGCGCAAAACTATATGGCACTATTATTCTCACACCAAAATTTATGAAAGCTAGAGGAAAAATGGATATTGAAGGTGGTAAGTTAGAAGCTTCTATGTTTGAGTTAAAACCTGTTGAAGTGCTTTCAGAAGATGCAATCTTTAAACAAATGGACCCAAAAGACACTACTATGGTGGCATTTGCCACGGGTAAAGTAAAGGCCTATGTGAACCTAGAACAAAAATATGCAGAGTTTACTTACAAGAACTTTCCAGGAATAAACAATACCTTTATTTTAAATAATTATTCAGGTTCTTTTGAAAAGTTAAAATGGGATATGATACCCAAAACACTTGAATTTACTGGTCCTACAAACGCTCAAAGTGCCAGCGCAGGCAGTTACCTTTTGAGCAAAAAACCCATGCAAGATAGTTTGAAATTTGCAGCAGGTTCTGCCTTTTTAACCCTAGGAGATTATGTAATGAAGGTAGGGAAAATCCCTTATATTATCATTGCAGATAGCAAAGTATTTCCAGATAGCGGCAAGGCCACCTTGCGCCAAAATGCGGAAATGGACATGCTCTTAAATGCAAAAATTAAATCTGATACTGTTAACCAATTTCATGAAATTGAAAAGGTAAATATCAAAATTAATGGCCGAACCGATTGCATTGGCGCTGGTACATATACCTATTTCGACCGCAATAAAAAGCCTCAAAAATTTTATTTAGATCAAATATATGTTGCCGATAAAAAATACTTAGAAGGAAAAACATTGATACCAGATTCTATTAATTTTATGGTAGGACCAAAAATTGGATTTCGAGGAAATACTATTTTACACTCTTACAACAAAAACCTTGAATACAATGGCTTTTTTAAAGGAATTCATGAACAATTTTTACCTAAAACAGATTGGTTCAAGGCATCTGCAACCATTAACCCAGATTCGGTTTATATCAATCTAACTCCGCCTTTAACCAACTTAAATAGGGCAGTATTAACCAATGGATTCTTTGTGAGTACAGATTCTTCCCATGTTTATCCAGCCTTGTTCTCTCGCAAAAGAAATACAAGCGATCAGGAGTTACTTAAATGCGAAGGTACCTTTACTTATATTGAAAAGTTTGACGAATTTAGGTTAGGTACTTACGACAAAGTTTTTGCCGATGGTAAACGAGGTAATTTTATTGCCATGAGTGAAAAAAAGAAGATCATTTATGGTGAAGGAAAATTTAATTTCGGATTTAATACCCAAGGATTTTCTCTCAATGGCGCTGGTTATGGAACTTTTAATTTGGCTGATACAACTTTTGGCATGAAATTGAGCATGATAGTAGATATGATTCTTCCGAATGCTGCAGTGAAAATGATGGTAGATTCTTTGATAGAACAATCTTTAGCTGCTTCTAGTGATTATTTTGATAAACGCGTAATAAAAATTAGTATACCTGAATTAGTAGATGAAAAAATATACAAGAGGTTGAGTGAAAATATGGAAGATGAATTGAGTAGCAAAAATATGGAGGACTTGCAAAAAACGTTCTTTTTTACTGATGTTACCTTGGGCTGGAATTCACCAACGAGGTCTTTTGGAAGTATTGGTGATATAGGGCTTAGAAGCATAGACAAAAACTTAATTGAAAGAAAAATAAAAGGCAAAATTGAAATAACAAAAAAACGTGGTGGCGATGATTTAATCATTTACTTGCAACAACCACAAGGTTCTTGGTATTTCTTTAAATACCAAAAAGGGGTGATGGCAGTTTTGAGTTCCGACGTGTTGTTCAACGAAATTATCAAGGTAAATATTGATAAGGTATCAAAAGAAAAAGAAGATTATAAAATTAGGCAAGCAAATATTTCGGATAGAAACAAATTTGTTCGCGCACAAAAGAAATAAAAATGGATATAAAATTTTTGTCTTTAGCTTTAGCAACCTCCTATTTATTGGGCTCTATTCCTAATGCTGTTTGGGTTGGAAAAGTCTTCTTTAATGTTGACGTAAGAGAGCATGGAAGTGGTAATGCTGGTGCAACAAATACCCTAAGGGTTTTGGGTAAAAAAGCAGGAATTGTAGTTTTATTATTAGATTTTCTTAAAGGTCTTGCTGCAAGTAGTTTGATGTTTTTGCAAAGCGATATTCAATATGGCACCCAAGAATTTAGACAAATCCAATTGATATTGGGATTGGCGGCTGTGATTGGTCATGTTTTTCCTGTTTTTGCTCGATTTAAAGGTGGAAAAGGAATTGCCACCTTGATTGGAATGGTTGTTGGAGTTAGCTGGCCAGTTTCATTGCTGTGCGCCATTACCTTTGTGCTCATTGTTTGGATCAGCAAATACATTTCATTGGGCTCTATTTTAGGCACTTTGTTTAGTCCAATTTTTGTTAGAATGAAATATGGACAAGATGAAACTTTTTTCATGTATTTTTGCTGCCTAATGGCTTTAATGGTTATTTATACCCATAAAAGCAATATAAAAAGATTAAGGGAAGGAACAGAAAGTAGATTTTCGTTTGGCAAAAAACCCGAAATAGAAGGTAAAGTAAAATAGAAATACATGCTAAAAGAAGTAACTATAAAAGAAGAAGAAGTTGCAATCCTCGATGAGATTAGTGAGGAATATAAAGTGATTCTTTACAATGATGAAGTAAATACTTTTGATTGGGTAATTGAATGCCTCATTGATATTTGCAAACACGACGAATTACAAGCAGAGCAATGTGCACTGTTGGTTCATTACAAAGGGAAAGCTGTTGTAAAAGTTGGAGAGATTGAAGAAATGAAAAACATTTGCGAAGCGTTGTGCAATAGAGACCTTGCCGCAGCCGTAGAATAATAATAACCTATGTTAAACAAAGTTGTAAATAACGCCGCAGAGGCCATTCAAAATATACAAGATGATGCAGTAATTATGCTTGGAGGTTTTGGCTTATGCGGAATCCCCGAAAATTGCATATCGGCCTTGGTTGAAAAAGGCATCAAAAATTTAACTTGCATTTCAAATAATGCTGGAGTAGATGATTTTGGTATTGGGCTCTTGTTAAAAACCAAACAAGTGAAGAAAATGATCTCTTCTTATGTTGGTGAAAATGCAGAATTTGAAAGACAATTGCTTAGCGGTGAATTGGAAGTTGAACTTATTCCTCAAGGAACATTAGCAACAAGGTGTTTAGCCTCAGGATATGGAATGCCTGCCATATATACCCCTGCTGGTGTTGGAACAGAAGTGGCCATTGGAAAAGAAACCCGCGAATTTGATGGAAAAACCTATTTGTTAGAACACGCATTTCAATCAAACTTTGCCATTGTAAAAGCATGGAAAGGCGATACCCAAGGAAATTTAATCTTTAGAGCTACTTCCAGAAATTTTAATCCATTGATGGCAATGGCTGGTAAATTTACTATTGCAGAAGTAGAGGAATTGGTTGAACCTGGCACCTTAGACCCAGATATGATTCATACGCCGGGTATTTATGTTAATTGCATTTTTCAAGGTAAAAACTACGAAAAACGCATTGAACAAATTACCACTACCAAACGTTAAAAATCTGCTTTCTTGGACTTTAATTTCATTTGCATCCCGCATGAGGGCGAAATATTTTTCGCCCCTACATATTTGACATTGGTTTCGTTTTTATCCCGGATGAGGGCGAAATATTTTTCGCCGTTACACATTTGACATTGGTTTCGTTTTTATCCCGGATGAGGGCGAAATATTTTTCGCCCCTACTTCTTATCCTCTGGCGGAATGTTGGGGTCTTTTACTTTATCTGATGGTGAAAGGCCGTCTATGATTTCTATGTTTATGCCGTCGCTTAAACCTGTTTTAATGGTTCGTTTTTCAAATGTTTGAGGACTTGTTTCAACTTCTACAAATGGGACCGTTTTATCAAATTGCAATACTGATTCGGGTATGGTATAAACACTGTCTTTTCTGGCCAAAACAATATCTGCCGTTGCGCTGTAACCCGCGCGTAAAAAGGTATTCTTTTTGAGTTCAACTTTTGCCTTAATTTGAAATTGAATGGCACCGTTTTCCTTCACTCCTTTAGGCGCAATGTATTCTAGAATGGCACCGAATTTATCTGTATCAATGGCGCCAACCGTTAAAATTAAATCCATGCCTGGCTTAATTTTGCCTACTTCACTCTCATCAACTTTTCCTTCAAAAATCATCTCTCCCATGTCTGCAACAATGGCAATGGTTGAACCTTCATTAAAAGTATTGCTTTCAATTACACTGCTACCTTCCTTTAATGGCATATCTAAAATCATGCCGTCAATAGTTGAACGCACAATAGTATTGGTAGATTTACCAGAGTTTTTACTCACACCTTCTTTGATTAATTGTATATTATTTTCTGCTGCATTCATTTCTTCTTTGGCATTATTATATGCCAATTTCACTTGCTGATAATCAGAAAATGAAATCATTTTGGCATCCAATAACTTTTGATTCCTGTCCATATCAATTTTAGCATTATCATAACTCAACTGAGCTCGGTTCATACGACTTTCGGCATTCGCCAAATTAATCATGTTAGGGATAATTCTAATTTGGGCAATCATGTCTCCCTTCCTAATTTTTTCACCAGCAACTACATAAAGTTTTTCGATAATTCCAGAAACCTGCGGCTTTATATTTATCTCTTTCCTCGGCACCACAGCGCCAGTTGCAACGGTTTTCTGCACAATATTGTTCCTTGAAACAGATATTGTATTATATACAATTGGCTTTTGCTCCGACTTCTTATAAAGAAACCAAATGGTGTAAACAAACAACAAAAACAGTAAAGAGAAGAACCCAATTCGAATTATATTTTTCATTTTATATATTTTTTATTTTACAAATATCCTAACATTAAATAACTCCAAAAAACAAAAATCTTTGCCCTTTAGCGCGCACATAGAAAAAACCTTCATGTCTTGGCTCCTTGGGGGCAAGAAATACCCATAATCTCAACACCAAAAAACAAAACTCCGTGCCTTGGAGCCTTGGTGGCAAAAAAACTACTCATACCTCAACGCATCAACGGTACTAATGGCAATTGCTTTTCTTGCCGGTATGATCCCAGCCAATGCGCCACAAAAAATCAGTATACCCAAGGCTTTTAATACCACCACCAATTGCACCCCAGGTTGGTAGAACATGCCAGTATCCTCACCAGCAATGGCAATATTAATGCCTTCAAGTAAAAATACACCAGCAATTAAACCAAAATAGCCTGCAAGAGAAGTTAGTAAAACAGATTCGGTAATGATTTGTAGCATAATAGAAGCCGGACTAGCCCCTAACGCACGTCTGATACCAATTTCACGTGTTCTTTCTTTTACAATAATGAGCATGATATTACTCACACCAATAACTCCTGCCATTAAGGTTCCAATGCCAACTACCCAAACCAATAAGCTAATTCCAACAAACAAACCTTGTATTTTTCCAAATTCTTTTTGACTATTCCAACTGCCAATTGCATATGGATCATGGGGTGAAATTTTATGCCTTTGTGATAACAATTTTTTGATTTTTTCTTCTACCAGAGAAGCTTCATATTGTGGCTTTGCCGTTAAACTAAACCAACCAATTTTTCCACCCCAATTAAAGGCTTGCTGGAAAGTTGTAAAAGGAATATATATAGTTTGCATTTTTTCCTCCGCATCATCGCCAGATTTTTCGGAGGTTATGGTGCCAATAACTTTAAAGTAGGTTCCATTAACTTGAATGTACGCACCCAAAGGATTTTCATTTTTGTTAAATAATACCTCTAAAACCCTCTGCGCAATAACACAAACTTTCCTTTTTTCTTTGATATCTAAATCGTTTAAATACCTACCAGAAGTCATTTTAAAAATTTGAATAAACCTATTTTCAGGAAAATCTCCACGTACCACAAATGGTCCTGTTTTAATTCCCCTACTCACATTATTTTCTCCTCTATAACCGCCTAGTTGAGCAGAAGGCGCTAATATATCTAGCTCTGGAACATTGTCTTTGATGGCTTGAATATCATCCTCTAAAAAATTAAAATTTCTACCTCTAGGCAAACCTTTATAGGGAATGGTAGTTTGTTGTGTCCACAAATACACTGCATTGGTAGCAGAGCCTCCAAATGAACGGGTAACTCCATTTTGCAATCCTTGGCCTGAACCCAACATAATGATGAGCATAAAAATACCCCAAAATACCCCAAATGCAGTAAGTATAGTTCTGAGTTTATTTTTACTCAAAGTTTGTAGTACCTCGTTAATTCTATCTGCATCAATCATGGTCACTCTCCTCTTAATGCATCAATAGGTTGAACCAAAGCCGCTCTTTTTGCAGGTAAAAATCCTGCCAAAAGTCCAGCTATTACTAACAAAAACATGGCATAAAGTGCCACCTTCAAATCCACTTCTGGCTTCCTAAAAAAATCAGAATCCGGAATATATTTCTTAAAGGCTTCCAGTAAAAAAATCCCTAGGATCAAACCGAAATAACCAAACAAAGAAGTTATAAAAACAGCCTCTTGAAGAATGAGACTAACAATGCTAATTGGGGTTGCACCAAGTGCTTTTCGGATACCAATTTCAACCGTTCTTTCTTTTACCACAATCATCATGATATTGCTAACACCTACAATTCCCGCAATCAATGTTCCTATCCCAATAATCCAAATAAACAAATTAATCCCTTGCATTAAGCCTATTAATTTTCGGTATTCTGTTAAGTTATTCCAAACAAAAATGGCTTTCTTATCATTTGGGTCAAAATGATGTCTTTGGGCTAACATGGCTCGTAAATCTTGTGTGATGGCTTCACTGTTTTCAATGTCTTTTTCATCAATGCTCATCACAATTTGGTCGATCCTATTATTACCAGTAAATGCACGCTGAGCTGTTGTTACAGGAACATAGGCCCTCCTGTTATCTTGATCGCCACCATCGTCATAAAACACACCCACCACCTTAAATAAAATTCCATTTACATTAATTTCTTGCCCAATAGGCTCCTCTCCAACAAATAATTCCTCATCCATTTTTCTGCCTATACAAGCTACTTTTCTAACTTGAATAATATCCAATTCATTGATAAATCGCCCTTTAATCAAATTAATTTTTTCAGGGAATATCATCCCAGGATTAACCCCTTTTACATTGAAATTTCCATACTTATTTTTATGGCTAATTAAACTAATTTCCCACATGTGCATGCGTGCACTCATGTGTTTCACCTTTTTATAATTATCTGCCACCAATGCATAATCATCGTTGGTAAATTTTATTTCCCTTCCAGCTTGGTAACCTGCATAAGGCTCGGCCGTTTTTCCTGCATTTAACCAAACACTGTTAACGGCATCTTTATTAAACTGATTCTTTACACCATTTTCTAAACCATTTCCAGCGCCTAATAAAACAATGAGCATAAAGATTCCCCAAGCCACACTAAAACCAGTTAAAAACGTTCTTAACCTATTTTTGGCAATATTAGCCAGTATCTCCTGCCACTTATCTATTTCAAACATGGTTAAACAATCAGTCCGTCTTTTAAATGAATGGTTCTTTGGGTAATTGCTGCAATGTCGTGTTCATGAGTAACAATCACAACGGTAATGCCTTGCTTGTTGATGTCTTTTAATAAATCCATCACTTCTAAACTGGTTTGTGAATCGAGCGCACCTGTAGGCTCATCAGCTAAAATCAATTTTGGTTTTGAAATCAACGCTCTTGCTATTGCCACACGCTGCTTTTGACCTCCGCTTAATTCATTAGGCATGTGTTCTGCCCAATTTTTTAAACCAACTTTTTCCAAATATTCTAAGGCTATTGCATTTCTTTTTTTTCTACTCACATTCTGATAATACAAGGGCAAAGCCACATTTTCCATCGCATTTTTAAAGGTAATCAAATTAAAAGATTGAAAAACAAATCCAATTAATTGATTGCGCAATTGTGCAGCATGTTTTTCATTTAAACTTTTAATGAGCTCCCCACCTAGCCTGTATTCTCCCTCATCATAAGCATCTAAAATCCCGAGTATATTGAGCATGGTAGACTTCCCACTGCCAGATGAGCCCATAATAGAAACCATTTCACCAGTTTCAATAGAAACATCTATACCTTTTAGCACATGCAAACTGCTGCTACCAGTATGATACGTTTTATGGATATTTTTTAACTGAATCATTCTTAAGGATTCTTCACAAGAATTCTACCACCTAAATTTTTGGCAAGAAATATTTCCATTGCCCCGTAAAAATCAAACTGATTTTCTTCGTTTTGAAAGCCATGTCCTTCGTTGTCTTTAACCATATATTCAATCTTCACCCCGCGTTTCTTTAATGCCTCAACAATTTGATCACTTTCAGCTTTATTCACCCTTGGATCATTTGCACCTTGGGCAATAAACAGAGGAGCCTTAATTTTATCTACATGAAATAAAGGTGAAGCATCTCTTAATAAAACAGAATCCTTTTGAGGATCGCCAACCATTTCATACATCATTTGCATAAAAGGTTTCCAATAAGGCGGAACCGTTTTCATAAAAGTAAATAGGTTAGAAACACCTACATAATCTACCCCACAAGCGTATAAATCTGGCGTAAACGTTAATCCTGCTAAGGTTGCATAGCCCCCATAACTTCCACCATAAATTCCTATGCGTTTTGGATCAGCAATACCTTCTTTAACCAACCAATTTACGCCTTCTGTTATATCATTTTGCATGGTTTTACCCCATTGCTTAAAGCCCATCTCCCAAAACTTTCTTCCATAACCGGTTGAGCCTCTAAAATTAATTTGTAGAACCGCATAGCCTCTATTTGCCAAAAATTGAACTTCCGGATTCCAACCCCATTCATCTCTAGCCCAAGGACCACCATGTGGATTTACTATTAAGGGTAAATTTTTAGAGCTAACACCAATGGGCAAGGTTAAATACCCATTTATAGAAATACCATCTGAAGTTCTGTAGGTGATAGGTTTCATTTCACACATTTGCGTTTCATTTAACCAAGGCGCTCTATCAACTATTTTTGTAAGTTCATCTTTGGCAACATCATAGAAATAGGTAGTTCCAAGACTTCTGTCGCTTATGGTTCGAACCAAATATTTATCCTCATTGCGATTATGACCAGCAATATATATTTCATACTTAGTACCTAATTTATTTTGCAACTTCTTATAAATTGACTCCGTAACTGCATCTAAAAATTTCATTTCCATTTTAGCAGTGTTATAACTGATAGCTGTTAACACTTTTCTTTTTCTAGAATATTCTAGCATATTAACATCTACCTCCGGATGTGAAAATAATTCTTCCATCTCCTTTCCATTGGCAATATCAAATTTAACTATAGCAGCTTTATCACGATTTAAATTTGAGGTAGCATACACATACTTATTATCGAATGTAAAAAATAAAGGACTAACACTTTCCTTAAATGACGTTCGCAATACTTGTTTAAAAGGTGTTTTAGCATCGTTGCGATAAAGCATTACATTGTTTACCCCATCCGATTGAACGGCAGCTCTAATAACCCCATTATGGTCGGTAATCCAATCTGAAACTCCTCCTGGATTTTTGGCCTCCATTACAAGAGAACCTGTTTTAATATTTAAGCGATACACATCAAACAATTCAGCATTCTCCTTATTCATCCCTATCAAAATCTCATCCTCACGATCCTCTAAATCATCTACTATTTGGACATTCACTTTAGGGAAAGGAGTTAGATCTTTTTGTGTTTTGGTGAGAACATCAACAGCATACAAATGGAAATTTTCATCTCCACCATTGTCTTTTATATAAACAATTTGATAGTCGCTTTTCCAAAAATATCCGGCAACATCTCTATCTGTTAAAAAAGTAATCTGGGAGGTATCACCCGATCCAATTTTTGTAACAAAAACATTCATTCTTTTATTAATAGGTTTGGTGAATGCTATTTGATTACCCGAAGGGGAAAGCACAAAATAAGCATTGGTTGGATTCCTAAAAAAATCCTCCATGGGAACAATAGGTGCCTCAATTTGTTCTGTTTTCTTAGTTCCTGTGCAAGAAACTAAAATACTCAAGTAAAATAAACCACCCAACAAACATTTTGATATACTCATCTGATAAACATTAACTACCAAATTAAGTCCTCCAAAGTGGTAATCCAAACGTATATTTGATGAGAGGTGCTAAATAGCCGCGAAAGGGGAAAAATAAATTATATTGCAGGCAAATGAGAAACCTACTCAGTTATTTATTCCCCCAAAATATTCTAAAGCAAAAGTCAGTATTAAACGGACTTCTGGAAGTAAATTTAGTGAATGGCAAAAAGATTTTAGATTCCTCTCATAGCAATTACTCTTTTGGTTCATTACAAAAAATTTTAGAAAGAGGAATACAAGAAATACCTTTAGTAAAGCAATCTAACAACATTTTAGTTCTTGGTATGGGTGCTGGGTCTGTTGTTGAAACTTTACGAAATGATTTTAACTCAAACGCACAAATTGACTTAGTAGATTTTGACCCAGTAATCATTGAAATAGCCAAGCAACATTTTAATCTTCACCTAAATAAAAATGTTAAATTAATAGAGGCTGATGCTCATCAATACCTCAAAGAATGCAAGCAACAATACGATTTAATTATTGTTGACTTATTCATTGACAACAATATTCCTGAAAAGTTTATCGGCCTTGATTTTGTTCAGCATTTAACTACACAATTGACAAAAAAAGGCAGTATTATTTTTAATACCATGAGGCAAACGCTGTCACTAGAAAAGAGACAGCGTTTGCAAGAATCATTTAAAAATTTAAACCTTTTGGTAAAAACAATAGAAAGGGTGCAAGGCACAAATGATTTGCTAATTATAAAAAAATAAGCCCTTTTGCTGCCTGAACCCAAACTACTCTATCACCAGAGGAAAATCAACTTCAATATCTGTGCTTCCATTTGCTAATCCTCCAGTTTTAGGTGCGCTTTCTGTATAGTGTTTCAATACCACATTAAAATTACCTATAGATTGGCTAACACCTAATGTAATTGCTTCAAAACTCAATCCCAATTCAATGGGTGGCGTATGGGTATCAAAATCCAAAATCTTAATACTTAAATTAGCGTTGGTTGGGGTATAAATAAACCTATGGCTATTGGCGTCTGATTTTATCTCCCCACTTACATTGAAAGTAGGATTTTTACTTTCATCTAAAATAGAAATAGTTGCTATATAATTTACATTTGGTTTTAACACTATTGTATCAATTGCAATACCGCTTCCAGGGCCGCCTGGCTGACTCCAATCAAATTTTAAAGTATCGGAGTTTAAGGCGTCAATAAATAGCAAAGATACAGTTGTAATGAGTTCGTTTTCTTCATCTGGAGTCTTATCTGAATTAATCAGTTTTTTGCAGGATGTAGCAGTAAAAAATATAACAGAAACTAAAGTAATTATCAATTGGTTTTTCATAAATGTAATTGTTATAAAAAGATTTTTTGTTTAAAAAGGTATTTGTAATTTAAAAATAAAATTGAAACCGGGATCATTGGTAAAATACCTGAACCTACTCTGATAATCCCGGTAACTTTGGTTCAGGATGTTTTGAAAAGATAAATGAAGAAGCCATAATTTTGAGCTCGAATAGGGCCTAAAAGAAGTGGCAATATTAAAGTTAACAAGTGTATATCCTTTGGGTGGATCTATATAATCTACTCCTGGAACATACCTGTTTTGCTTGGCTACCCAAATACTTTGTAACTCAATACTTGTTGCCTTCAAACTTTTAGTATCTTTAAAATTATAGCCTAAAATATGTTCCATCCTATTGGCAGGCATCCAAAGAAGCGCTTGGTTTGAACCTAAATTTTGTGCATATAAATAACTCAACTTACTTTCCCATTGCCAAGCAATATTAGGCCTATAGGAGGCACTTGCCTCGCTACCTATTAAACTTGCATTTTGTTGGGTAAACTGAAAAGCAGGAAAGGCTCCTCGTATTGTGAGTATTGGATCAGACAATGGATTTTTATAAATAAAATCATTGAACAATTGCGCAAATCCATTGAGTTCAAAAAACCAAGAGTTGCTATTTTTCTTCACGCTAATATCAAGCATAAAGCTTCTTTCTGGAACAAGTAATGAATCACCAATCTCGAAACTGGCCACCCCATAATGCAGCCCATAACTGTATAGTTCATTTACTGCCGGTGGTCGCCAACCAGTTTGCAATGAAGCTGCCAACAAATAGTTATGCTCAAACTTTTTAGTATAGGTTAAACCAGCAGTGGCCCCATTAAAAAATCGTTCGTATGCATAGCTCTTTTGGTAGCGAGTAAATCTTGGTACATTTAATTGCCGAACATCATACCTAAGTCCGAACGACAAACTTGCGTCTAGCCATTCTTTTCGGATCAAACCATAAGTACCAACAGACCAAGAATGAAAGGCTGGAATAATAAATTGCAAGCCAGCCACAGTATTATTTTGATACATTTCACTCGCACCTACTTTAAACGCCCAATGGTCACTAAATTTACGCTCATAGGTTTGCTCCATCAAAAAACTCTGTATTTCCAAATCCATTGCCGGCTTACCCTGCAATGCTTGGTTATATAGCCTATCAGCATCATATTCTTTTCGCCTATTTACTTGCTGGGTGTATTGCCATTTAAACTTCGATTTTGAACTCAATTGTACGCTCCATTGTGTAGTTAACATAACATGCTCCACCTCTTGATATGGTCTACCAATAGCATATGTAAATGGAAGAATAATCAAAGGCTCGGGTGATTGCAATGCCTCATTTAAATCGTCGATATTTCCTAGGTGTGAACCAATAAAAATACCCTGTGTACTTGCATACCTGCTGATACCTGTTTCCCAATTCCACTTCTTGTTACCAAATACCATGTTAAAAGATTGGTTGTTTTCTTCAAACCCAGTATTGCTCATGTTGTAAGTTGGAGCATGCGCATCACCTGCTTTTCGCATACTACCATTAACGCGCCAAGCAAAGTACTTCTCTCCTCCATATCTGCCTTCCAACATAAGCGAATTTGCACCTTGAAGGTTATTACTAAAACCTTGTAAGTTAAGTGTACCTTCAATGCCATTTGCTGTTTTCCATGGTCGTGGCAAAACACGAATTACCCCACCTATAGCTTCTGGTCCATACTCTATTGCCGCGCTACCTTTAATTAAATCTACACCATTGGTTTGAAAAGGATCCAACTCTGCCCCATGATCGTCGCCCCATTGCTGACCTTCCATTCTGGCATTACCTTGCAACATCACCAAACGTTGGCCATGCAATCCTCTCACTACTGGTTTTGATATTCCACCGGCAGAATTCATCAAGGTAATGCCATTCATGTTTTTCAGCAAATCACTGATACTTTGCCCTTGCCTTTGTTGAATTTCTTCGGCCGATAAATAATGGGTAATGGCATTGTTAAAGCCACTTGAACGGCCTTTATCAATTACCAAACTTTCATGCAAATGATTTGATTCAGCGCAAAGCTTCACTAAAAAAGTTCCCTTTAATGGAAGCTTCACTCTTGCATCAAAATGGTGGTAACCTAAATAGGATACATGCAACAAACATTCACTGCCTGGCAAAGAATCTATCATTGCCATTCCATGTATGTCGCTTATGTGATAATGCCTATGTTTATCAATACCAATAGTAGCACCAAATAAAGGCTCACTACTTAAGCTATCCATCACTTTTATTTTAATTGAATACCAATCTTGACCCCAAGTTTTGTGAGGTGCTAAAAATGAAAATACAAATAAAATAAAAGCAGTGAAAGCAACCTGAAATGATTGTTTCATTGTAAATTTAAAATAAAAGAAAAAAGAAAAATGCTGGCTTATACCAAGCTTGGCGGATCTTTATTTCCAGTATTAAAACGAATAGGAACTATAAGTTTTTGATCGTAATTACCTTCAAAGGCAACACCTATGATATTTGGTATATGGTAATAAAAAACTGAACCTATATATCCTTTAACAAAATGAAACTGACATGTAAAGCACTTTGCATGATGACTAGATAAATGCTGACCATGATTACATTGTTTATCAAACTCACCTTGACAATTGCTAATATCTAAATCGCAATGGTGCGCATCTTCATTTGAGGCATACAAAGCCTCAAGATGGTGGTCTTCTTGATGGTAATGTAAGGCATTATATGGCAGCAAACTTACACCCAATAGGATGGTTAGCAATACGGCTATATGTTTTTTACCTAACAACATTATGCCAAAAGTAAGCTAATTTCTTCAAGATGTAAATTTACTAATCACATTATGTAACCAATTATAAAATAAATGTGATTTGTGAACACAAAATATTAGCGCTATTTTCGCCACAAATATCATAGAAATGAGTAGAGAAATACATGCCGCCACTGGCAATAAATTGAGTTGTAAAGGTTGGGTTCAAGAAGCAGCCCTAAGGATGTTACATAATAACCTAGACCCAGATGTTGCAGAAAGACCCGAAGATTTAATTGTTTACGGTGGAATTGGCAAAGCAGCCAGAAATTGGGAAAGCTTTGAATTAATTGAAAAAGCTTTAAGAGATCTAGAGGAAGACGAAACCCTACTTATTCAAAGCGGCAAGCCTGTTGGCATTTTGCCTACCCATAAAGATGCCCCAAGAGTTATTATTTCTAATAGCATGTTGGTTCCTAAATGGGCCAACTGGGAGACCTTTCATGAGCTAGATAAAAAAGGCCTCATGATGTATGGTCAAATGACTGCAGGAAGTTGGATTTACATTGGCTCCCAAGGAATAGTGCAAGGAACCTATGAAACTTTTGCAGAGGCAGCTCGCCAACATTTTGGAGGTTCGTTAAAAGGAACTTTAACAGTTACGGCTGGTCTTGGCGGTATGGGTGGTGCTCAACCACTTGCGGTTACCATGTGCGATGGTGTTTGCTTAGCTGCCGAAATGGTAGAATGGCGTATCAAAAAGCGCATTGAAACCAGGTACCTGGATGTTATGAGCAGAGATATTGACCAAGCAATAGATATGGCCCTAAAAGCAAAAGCAGAAGGCAGAGGATTGTCTATTGGAGTGGTTTGTAACGTGATTGATTTATTAGAAAGATTGATTGAACGCAATATCACACCTGATTTGTTAACCGATCAAACATCGGCCCACGATCCATTAAATGGCTATTACCCCGAAGATATTGCAGAAGAAGTTTCGGATAGGATGCGCAAAACTGATCCTGATAAATATGTTCGTTTGAGTTTAGATACCATGGCTCACCATATTAAATTAATGCTCGAATTGCAAAGTAGAGGTGCCATTACTTTTGATTACGGAAACAATTTACGTGGCCAAGCAAAAGACCAAAGAGGTGTGGCCAATGCATTTAATTTTCCTGGATTTGTGCCTGCTTATATTCGCCCACTTTTCTGCGAAGGTAAAGGACCATTCCGTTGGGTAGCATTAAGTGGTGATCCAAATGATATTTATGTAACAGATCAGGTAATGAAAGATTTGTTTCCAGAAAACACTTCCCTACATCGCTGGTTAGACATGGCACGCGAACGCATCGCCTTCCAAGGATTACCTGCGCGTATCTGTTGGATCGGACAGGGAGAAAGAGAAAAAGCCGCTCTAGCATTTAATGAATTGGTGAGAACAGGTAAAGTAAAAGGACCAATTGTAATTGGTAGAGACCATTTGGATACAGGTTCTGTTGCCTCACCAAACAGAGAAACTGAAGCCATGAAAGACGGCAGTGATGCCGTTGCAGATTGGCCAATTTTAAATGCATTGATCAATACCGCAGGTGGTGCAAGTTGGGTAAGTGTGCACCATGGAGGTGGAGTAGGAATGGGCTATAGCATTCATGCCGGTATGGTAATATTGGCAGATGGCACAGATGATGCAGCTCGCAGATTAAAGCGCGTATTGCACAACGATCCTGCAATGGGTGTAATCCGCCATGCAGATGCAGGCTACGATATTGCCATAGATACCGCCCGTAAACACCGCCTCGATATCAAAGAACGTTTGAGGGATAAATAGATTAGTTATTACTGCAAAGCAACAAAGTAACGATGCTCTCTTTACTGAAATTTTTTATTTAAAAATTTTCACTTGGTTTTTGTAGTAAAATATAATAAAATTTAATTTTTTTAAAATTGTTACTTCGTTTATTAGTTGTAAAAACTAAACTTATGAAAATTAATTTATTCAAAAATTGTTGCTTCGTTTCTTTGTAGTAAAAAATAAACCCTATGAAGCACCAAAATTTACTTCTCTATTTTATTTTAATTTCCTTTAGCTCTTGTTCCTTAATTGGAATCAATATTAACCGCAAGGCACCTAAGCATGCGGGTAAATATCCAAAGTTTAAGGAGCAAGATTCTTTGATTGGCTATTTAAGTAAGGATAGAGATTGCTACCATCCTTATTATTATGAATTGGCTGTTGATTTCAATATCAAAGAGAAATCCATTCAGGGTTCTAATAAAATTTTCATACTTGCTAAAACAGATTTCAATTCCATTTTATTGAACCTAAATGAGCAAATGAAAATCTATTCTATTAAGTACAATGGTCAATTGTTAACTTATAGAAGAAAATATACTGGATTATGGATTAACTTTCCTAAAACTATTCAAAAAGGTGAGCATTTAACTGTTGATATTTCTTACGGCGGCAAACCAGTATTAGCAAAACGACCGCCATGGGAAGGCGGATTTGTTTGGAAAAAGGATACAGAAAAACGACCATGGATTGGTGTTGCTTGCGAACAAATTGGCGCAAATTTATGGTGGCCACTTAAAGACCATTTAACTGCTGAACCAGATAGCATGCAGATGAGTTATACTGTTCCTAAAGGACTAATTTGTGTGAGCAATGGCAAGCTTTTAGATCAAATAGACAGCGCTGATAAAACTACTTTTACTTATAAAGTAAGTTACCCAATTAATACCTACAATGTTACTTTCTATATTGGCAAGTTCGAACACTTTAGTATTTCTTATAACAAAGAAGAAAAAAAACGTTTGCACTTTTATGTACTGGATTATAATTTAGAAAAAGCCCAAAATCACTTTAAACAAACTAAAAAAGTGGTTCAAACATTCGAAAAATTGTATGGTGAATATCCTTATTGGCAAGATGATTTTAAGTTGGTTGAAAGTCCCTACGAAGGAATGGAGCACCAAACTGCCATTGCCTATGGAAATGGTTACACAAACACGGCCTTTGGAGTAGATTACATCATTCTGCATGAAACTGCTCATGAATGGTGGGGCAATGCAATTTCTGTAAAAGACTATGCCGATATTTGGATACATGAAGGAATGGCCACCTACAGCGAGGCTTTATATTTTGAAGAAACAATGGGAAAAGAAACCTATAACAATTATTTATACTTTTATAGCATTCTTATCAAAAACAAAAAACCTGTTGTTGGACCTACAGGGGTTAACTACTGGAATTACAAAGACTCAGACCCCTATATGAAAGGCGCCTTGATGATGCACAGTTTAAGAATTAGCATTGGCAACGACAGTATATTTTTTGATGTTTTAAAATCATTTTACCAGCAATACAAGCATCAAACTGTTACCTCTCAAAATTTCATTGATATGGTAAATGAAAAAACGGGCAGCAACTATTCTTGGTTTTTTAATCAATATTTATACAAGCACCAACCGCCCAAACTTGACTACTACATTGATGCATCAGACAAATCGAATGAACAAACATTGTATTACAAGTGGACCAATGTTGCAGATGATTTTGTGATGCCTATTTTGGTAAAAAATCCTGATGGCAGTAAAACCAAAATCTATCCAACTACTACAGAAAAATCTATTCAAGTTAGTGGCGAAAACCTTATTGGGATTGATGTAAGCTCTGCTTATTTTGCAAAAACAGAAAAAAGAAGAAAATAAAAAAGGCGCTTAAGTTTTAACACTTAGCGCCTTAATTAGTAAATTATTTAACTCTTATTTATTTGCAACTACTCTAACTTTTACGTCAAAATTATCTGAGATAGCTTTGTCGCCCAAGTCTTCAAAGAAACTCGTTGAACCATAACGAATATCAAATTTAGAACGATTGATACTAAAATCTGCATTTACAACTACTTGCTTTGCATTTACAACAACTATGGCAGGAAAAGTAACTTCATTGGTGATTCCTTTGATAGTTAAATCTGCAACAACAGTGTAATTGTTTGCATCTTTACCATTTGGTTTAATAGCAGTTGCTGATTTTACTTTAATGCTAGCAGAACCAAATTTTGCTACAGAAAAGAAATCTTCGCTCTTTAAATGACCAACTAATTTATCATGGTATTCACCAGTTAAATCTGTTGCATCAAGAGTGTTCATATCTATTAAAATTTCTGCATTTTTTAAAGTATTACCAGTTGTGGTAATAGAGCCTTTTGAGTATTTGGCAACACCAAAGTGCTCACCGGTTACTTTGGTTGCATGCCATCTAAAGGTAGAAGCATTAACATCAATATTATAGGTTGCATCTGCTTTTTTTGATGGTGGATTAGCAATGGCAGAAATTGTTAAGCCAATTAGACTTAATAGAATCATTGTTTTTTTCATATTATTTTTTTTAAAGTTTATTCGCAAAGTTTATCTAAGAGCAAATTTAAAGCTTGGGCCTCATCCTTATTTAATTTTGCCAAGTTCATTTCAAATTCCTCAAAATTTTTATCAATTTCAGCCAATACACTCAACCCACTTTCTGTAATCACTAAATCTACTTGTCGCCTATCTAATTTACACTCTTTGCGTGATAGCAATTTCTTTTGCTTCAACTTCTCTACCAACCTAGATGCATTGCTCATTTGATCTAACATTCTTTCTTGAACCAAACCTACGCATGCAGCATTTGGATGCTGACCTCTTAAAATTCGCAACACATTATACTGTTGCGGAGAAATATCGTAGGCCTTAAAAAAACGTGTTTGCGCCGCATTAATCACACCAGCCGTGTAAATGAGATTCAACAAAACTTTGTGATGTTCATGGTTAAATTTAGTTTGTTTAATAGCCTCCTCGAGTTTCATTTACAACACAAAATACATGTATATACATTTAATGTCCAAACAAATTAATTAAAATTTATATAATAGTTTAATTATCAATTAATTATTTTTTACAGGTAAGCCATTTATAAAAGTAGCGCTTGGATTTAATTTCCTAATATCACCTAAATCGGCAGTAAAAAGGTCTTTGTCCAAAATCACAAAATCTGCAAAAGTACCAGGCAGCAACGACCCCATTTCATTTTCTTGAAAAGAACCCTTAGCAGCCCAAGTAGTGATGCCCATCAAAGCCTGCTCTCTGCTCAAAGCTTCATTAATTTGAAAACCCGCTGATGGAAATCCATTTTTATCCTTGCGTGCAACAGCAGAATAAAAGGTATAAAAAGGCGAAACAGATTCTACAGGAAAATCAGTTCCAAGTGGCAGCCAGCCTAATTGTTTGAGCAAGGTTTGGTAGGCATAAGCGCCTTTTATTCGGTTTGAACCTAAACGCTCTTGTGCCCAAACCATATCGCTTGTGGCATGGGTTGGTTGAACCGAAGGAACAATTTGGTATTGGCCAAATAAGTTAAAGTCTGCTGGATCTAACACTTGGGCATGCTCAATTCGCCACCTCTTATTTGGCAAATTTCCAACATACCTTCCATATAATTTTAGTAATAGCCTATTGGTAGAATCGCCTATGGCATGGGTATTTAATTGAAAAGGCGATCTCGAAATTTGCTCAATATAATTCTCCATTTCTACTGCTGGTGTTAATAAAAAGCCGCTATGTTTTGGATGATCCGAATAAGCACTTAGCAAGCACGCACCCCTTGAACCCAAGGCACCATCACCATACATTTTAAAACTATTTACTTGCAACCTATCTGTTTTTAACGGACCACGTTTGAGCCAATATGCCAAATTTTCTTTGGTTAAACTTACCATTGCGTTAATTCGAATAGTTAACAAATTTGCCTTTTGTAAGGAGTCAATCAATAGAATCACATCCGTATCTAAACCGGCGTCTGTAACTGCTGTTATGCCATAATTAAAACAAGCCCGTTCAGCGTCTAATAAAGCCCTAATCTGTTCTATTCTCGTGGGTTTTGGAACAACTTTATCTAATAAATCAACTGCATTGTCAATCAATACCCCACTTGGTTTTCCTTTATACATTAATACCTCTCCACCTGCAACTTTAGTGTTCTTAGTAATACCCGCCAATCGCAAAGCACAATCATTGGCAATAACGGCATGGCCATCCACGCGCTTCAAAATAACTGGAATATCAGGGAAAGCATTGTTTAAACTTTGGTTCGTAGGAAAAGCTTTACCCTCCCAATTGTTTTGATCCCAACCCCTGCCCAATAAATAATTTTTGGTTTGCTTAGAATAAAAATTCATACATTTATCTACTACATCCTCAAAGGATTTTGTTTCACTTAAATCAACCATTTGAATAAACATACCCAAGCCATATAAATGGCAATGTGCATCAATAATACCGGGGTAAATAAATTTGCCCTTAAAACTCATTTGAGAATCAACCTGAAACTTCGTTAGCAAATCTTTGGAATTACCCACTGCAAGTACTTTTCCCCCACCAATCACCATGGCATCGTACCTATTCAAATTAGAGTCAACCGCTTGTATCTGCGCGTCTATAATGATCAAATCGGCTTGCTGTTTTGGCTTACAAGCAAAAAATTGTAGCAATAAAATGCCTACAATAAGTAGTTTAAACATATTCATTATTATGTGGGTTAATTTGAGTTTTATTTTATTCAATATTTGGCCTCTTATGTTTCCACCTGCGGTGACTCCACAACCAGCTTTCGGGGTAATTTCTTATGCACTTTTCTAACAAACGCGTATGTGCCTCGGTTATTTCAAAATCATTGGTTAGCTTAGGTTCAGCAAAAAGCAACTCAAATTGCACTTCATAATATCCCCGCTTTAAACGATACATTTCACCATAAACAACAGGGTAATTTAACTTCTTCGCCATTTTTTCTACACCTAAAAAAACAGGAGTATCTTGGTTCAAAAATTCCATCCAATGACAGCCTGTGGAACTAGGAGTTTGGTCGGCAATAAAAGTAATAGCTGAAGGTATATTTTTTCGGCTTATCATTTCCCGCACGGTATTTTGCATGGTAATAGGATAAACTCCATGCCTGTTTCGAATGGTATACATAAACCAATCAAAAAATTTGCTACTCAAAGGGTGGTACAATACATCCACTTGAATACCCTGCTGATGTAGCCCTTGCCCAGCCCATTCCCAATTTGCTACATGTCCACAAACCAAAATAAAAGGCTGATTTTTATTTTTAAAGGAGTTCATCAAATCCATGTTATCATACCTAATATGACTTTTATAATATCCCCTACTCCTTATGGCAATAGAGATTGTTTCAAGTGTTACATCAAACAAATTTTGGTAAAATTTAAACGCAGTATCCTTGATCCATTTTTCATCCTTCTCGGGAAATGAATTTCTCAAATTAGTTAAAACAACATCCTTCCTATATGAAAATAAAGTGTAGAAGATGAAGCGCAAAAAATCGGAAAGACCATAAATAATAGGCATTGGCAACAAGGCCATCACATAAAGTGGCACAGCAATCAAAACATAATACCATTTAAAAGGAGGCTTCATAATTATTTTCGAGAGTATATACCAATTCTGTTACCTTCTATATCCTCAATAATGCCCGTGTAGCCAAAGTCTTCACTAATGAGCGCAGCAGGACGTAAAATTCTTCCACCCAATTGCTCGGCTAAAGCCATTTGTTCAACAATGGGTAGATGCGCGTTTAAATACATCATTACGCCTGCATAACTTGGCTTATAAGCGCTGTGCTGAACCAAAGTTCCTTGTTGTCCACCTAATATAGCCATTTTAAATTCGCCCATATCTTGAAAATTAATATTGGCCTCCAAAAAAATTTCATAAAATGCCATTGCTCTGTGAATATCATTCACCGGAATTTCAAACCACGTTATCATATATTATTCTCTTTTGGGGGCTCCCACAATTCAATTTTATTCCCTTCCAAATCAAGTATCCAGCCAAATTTACCAAACTCTCCGCTTTCGGTTTTCTCCATCACGTTAACACCTTCCGACTTTAGAATTGGCAATAAGGCATCTAAATCCTCAACAGTAAAATTAAGCATAAATGAAGAGTTAGAAGGCCCGAAGTAATCTGTATCGGCCGGAAACAGGCTCCAAACCTGATAACCATTGGGATGCATTTGCAAAAAATCTTTAGGAGAAAAAATAGCTCCCCATTCTTCCGCAGAAATTTGAAGGTATTTTTTATACCAAGCTAACAATGCTGGCTTGTCTTTTGCCTTATAAAACACACCACCTAAGCCTGTTACACGTTTCATAATAGATTAGTGAAATTAAAAATATAACAATTATAAGGAAAAAGAAATTGTTAAAATCACATTTTAAACAAACACCATTTGATAAAACCCATGGAGCAATGATTTAAGATAAAAAAATGATGTTTGCAATTGTCATTACAACATTGAATTTATCACTACTCAAAAGAGAATGTTACAATAAGTAAAGGAAGAAAAGGGCTCAAGGAAAAAATCAAGGTGAGTGCTTCGCTCTTGCGCTCACACTCACACTGATTTTTGTGGGCCCACCTGGGATCGAACCAGGCACCCCCTGATTATGAGTCAGATGCTCTAACCGAATGAGCTATAGGCCCTGCTAATTGGATTAGCGAGGGGGCAAAAATAAGAATTTCAATGGTTCGAACAAGAAATTTCTTAGAATTTAAATTTTTGCCTACAAACTATCCATCTCAACACTATCAGTGTTGATTTCATCCATTTGTGCTTGAATGGCTGCTTCCAATGAATCCATTGCTTTTTGATCAGAGCTCAATTGATTTTCAACTGCAGTTTCTTCTTGCTGATTTAATGTTGGATCATCATTACAAGCAGATAAAATGGCTGCTAAACTGAGTACGGCTATAAACTTTTTCATACTTTTGGGTTTTATTCTTTTTAAAAAGCAATGTGCAAACTACAAAAAAATATTTATCTGAGCACAAAATTTTGCCCGAGGTAAACTTTCCTTACCATTTCGTCATCGGCTAATTCTTGAGCTGTGCCACCTTTTAAGATCTTTCCTTCAAACAACAAATAGGCCCTATCTACAATTGATAGCGTTTCATGTACATTGTGATCGGTGATTAAAATACCAATGTTTTTGTGTTTTAACTTGGCTACAATTTGCTGAATATCCTCTACTGCGATTGGATCAATGCCTGCAAAAGGTTCATCCAATAAAATAAAAGTTGGGTTTACTGCCAAGGCCCTGGCAATCTCTGTTCTTCTGCGCTCGCCGCCACTGAGCACATTTCCCATGCTAGTTCTCACTCGGTTCAAACCGAATTCTTCCATCAATGTTTCTAGCTTTTCTGCTTGTTCAATTTTGGATAATTTAGTCATTTCCAAAACTGCCTTTATATTGTCTTCTACGCTCAATGTTCTAAAGATAGATGCCTCTTGAGCCAAATATCCCAAGCCCTTTTGAGCGCGCTTGTACATGGGTAAGTGGGTTATCTTTTCATCATTGAGGTAGATATCGCCTTCATCTGGTTTTATTAAACCTACCGTCATGTAAAAAGTGGTAGTTTTTCCTGCACCATTTGGTCCCAATAAACCAACGCATTCACCTTGATTTACCTCAATGGAAACTTGATCCACCACGGTTCTTTTTTTATATCGCTTTACTAAGTTTTCGCTGCGTAAAATCATGCTGTAAAATTAATAGGCTCGAGCCGAATTGCCTTCCATATAATTGATAAACGCTTTATTTACCACCTTATTTCCTCCAGGGGTTGGGTAATCGCCACTAAAATACCAATCGCCTAAATGATTGGGGCAAGCAATGTGCAAATTATCAATGCTCTGATACAATACATCCACCTCGGCATCAATATCATCTGGCGTTACTATTTCGGCAATACGTGCACTTATTTCATCATCGGTAAATTGCGCATAAAGTTCTTGCACATAATTTTCCATGTCCTCTTTAGGCAACTCCTCTTGGGCCTTACATTTATTGTAAACCTCCGTTAGCAAATGCTCCTTTTTATTGCTTTTTAGCAATGAAACCATTGCCTGAAATGCCACAAAATCATTCATCCTACTCATGTCAATTCCATAGCAATCTGGGTAACGAATTTGAGGAGAAGAGGAAACTATAATAATCTTTTTAGGATGTAACCTGTCTAATATTCTTAGGATGCTGGTCTTTAATGTTGTTCCACGTACAATGGAATCATCAATTACCACCAAGGTATCAACCCTGTTATTGATTAAACCATAAGTAACATCGTAAACGTGCGCTACCATATCTTCACGGTGGGCATCATCGGTAATAAAAGTTCTAAGCTTGGCATCTTTAACAGCCAGTCTCTCCCTGCGAGAATGAACAGAAAGTATGGACTTTATTTTTGTGGCATCGGCCTTGGCCCCTAATTTTACTATTTGATCCAACTTCCAATTATCCAAAATTTCATTTACACCTTCCATCATGCCATAAAAGGCTACAGCGGCAGTATTTGGAATGTAAGAGAAAACGGTGTTTGCATAGTCATAATTCACCGACTTCATTATTTTATCGGCCAATAAATGACCCAACATTTTTCGTTCTTTATAAATCTCACGGTCGTTACCGCGCGAGAAATAAATGCGCTCAAACGAGCATGATTTACGGTCTCCTGCTTCTTGGATGTTTATCTCTTGTAAATCACCATTTTTTTTGATGATAATTGCATTCCCTAAACCAAGTTCTTTGATATCGTTGTATGCAATATTGAAACCTGTCATGATAGCCGGCTTTTCGCTAGTTACCACCACTACTTCATCATTCTTATAGTAAAAACACGGACGAATGCCATTAGGATCGCGTACCACAAAAGCATCGCCATGACCTAACATTCCGGCCATTACATAGCCACCATCTGCATCTCTGAGGGAGCGTTTTAAGATTGACTCAATATTTACATGCTGACTCATGATATGGCTGATATCTCTATTTGAATGGCCTTCTAATTTAAATCTGGTAAAGTTTCTTTTTACTTCTTCATCCAAAAAGTGGCCCATCTTTTCGAGCATGGTAACTGTATCGGCTTTTTCTCTGGGGTGCTGACCCAATTCTATTAAGAGCTCAAATAACTCATCAACATTGGTGAGGTTAAAATTACCCGCTAGCATGAGGTTACGGCTCATCCAATTGTTTTCTCTGATGAAAGGATGGCAAAGGTCTTTGCTATTGCCGCCATGGGTGCCATAGCGCAAATGACCTAACAACAACTCGCCTACAAAGGGTGCATTTTTCTTTAAATAATCGCTGTCTTTAACTTGCTCTTTAGTGCCAGATTTAGCTATTTTAGAGTTAATTTTATCAAAGATTTCGGCAATGGCATTGCTGCCATTGGCACGTTGTCTGTATATAAAAGATTCGCCTGGCTTAGGGTCAAATTTAATCACACCCACACCGGCACCATCTTGCCCGCGGTTGTGTTGCTTTTCCATTAATAGGTAAAGCTTTTTTAATCCGTATAGCGCCGAGCCATACTTTTCTTCGTAGAAACTAAGCGGCTTAAGGAGGCGAATCAATGCGATTCCACACTCATGTTTTATTGGATCACTCATAAAATGAATAGCAAAGGTAGGGAAAATTTTAGGATTGCCGTAAGCTATTTTGCCAAATAAACCGTTTGTGATGGAAAGGCAAATTGGCAATCGTGACGTTTCACAATTTCCATGATTTTGATATTGATTTTCTCCTTAACGGCTATCATTTCATCGTATTCATTTGAATTAACGTAATAAATCACAATTAGCACCAAAGAGCTGGCATCAAAATCTGAAAAGCGAACTGTCATGTCTTCTGCCGTCATTGGCGACTCTTCCAAAATGGCTTTTTTCACATCCTCAATAATCCCTAAAATATTATTAGCCTCACTTTGGTATGTCAAACTCAAATTAAACCTTACCCTGCGCTGCGAACTTTGCGTAATATTATTAAGGTTCGAATCAATGATTTTCTTATTGGGAACAATCAATAAAGAACGATCTAAAGTACGAATGCGGGTTGTTCTGAACCCAATTTTTTCTACTATACCTTTTACTTCTCCTAACTCAATAAGCTCGCCAACTTGGAAAGGTTTGTCGAGGTAAATAATGAAGGAGCCTATTAAATTTGCGAGTGTATCTTGGGCTGCTAAAGCTATGGCCAAACCACCAATACCCAAACCTGCAATGAGTGCTGTAATGTCTATCTCAAAGGCCTTACCAAGTATGGCAAAAAAGCTGATGATATAAATTAAAACGCGAGTAAGCTCCCTTAAAAAAGTGGCTAGGTCCTTACTGATTTTTGAATTTTCGAGGTTGTGGTAAACATACTCTAAAAACAGCGTTGATTTTAAGAACAAATTGGTAATGGTCCAAATTACAACTACCACCAAAAATTTATGGATGATCCAACGAATACCAAACTCATCCACCTTTACCAGTTCCCATTCAATTGGAAAGGCAAGTTGCGAAAAGGCTATATAAAGCGCAATGATATTGATGAGTTGCACAAAAGGTTGATGGAACAACCTATTGAACTCATCATAATATTGTGCCCTCGAAACATTTTTAAAAACACGGTAAGTAAGTTTTGAAACCAACCTAGCCAATAAATGATTGAACACAATTGTTCCCAAAAGAATTAACCCGCAAGTAGCCCATTTCCAATAGGTATTACTGAGGAGTTGTTCATTTAGAAAACTAAGATCCATATTTATTTAAATTAAACTAAGTTTACCAAAGCCATTTCTAAACCCTTCTTCAACAAACCTTTTTGCTTCGGATTAAACTGATGTAAACGCATCATTCCTTGCCATATAGTTTTGGAAGTATCTTTAAAAATAGCTTCATCGCTCAAATCAACCACATCATTGCTCATGCAATAGGCAAACACGCGCGCCATGCCGCAATTAGCAATGTAATCTGGGATAATAGCCAAATGGTCGTCGGTATAATTTGCAACAGGACCTAAGAATATTTCTTGATCTGCAAATGGCACATTGGCACCACAACTAATTACCTCTAAATCATTGTCGATCATGTTATCAATTTGCTCCTGAGTAACCAAACGCGAAGCAGCTGCAGGCACAAAAATTTCGGCACCTACTTCCCATATTTTCTCATTCACTTCCTCATAACTCAACATCTCTGGGTGAACCAAAGTATTTCCTTGCTTGGTTAAGAACAAATCTTTTATTTCTTCTTTACTCAATCCTGCAGGTTTAACTAAACCACCATTACGGTCGATGATACCTACAATAATCACACCATACAAACTCAAGTAATAAGCAGCAGCAGCACCAACATTTCCCCAACCTTGAATGATGGCTCTTTTGTTCACCACATTACCACCCCAAATGCTATAAAAATGCCTCACCGCTTCAGCCACACCAAAGCCCGTAATCATGTCTGCTACCAAATAATTACGTGCAATTTCCGGTGTGAACCTATCATCTGTCAACACCTTTGAAACACCAATACGCAGGTTATCTATGCGTATTTGTTTGTTATCTCCTTCTACTTTAAAGTGGCCATTCACCACACCTTCTTGTGGGTGCAATAAACCGAACTTTTCAGTAATTGGAATCACCTCATGAATTTCATCTACATTTAAATCGCCACCAGTGCCATAATAGTTTTTAAGAAGAGGATATACTGCTTTATACCAACGCTCCAAAACACCTTTTTTACGGGGATCGGCAGGATCAAAATTAATACCAGATTTAGCGCCACCAATAGCAGGACCAGCAACTGTGAATTTAATTTCCATGGTTTTTGCCAAAGAAGTTACCTCATGTTTGTTCAAGCCTTTTCTCATACGAGTTCCACCACCTGCTGCACCACCGCGGAGTGAGTTAATTACCACCCAACCTTCTGCTTCTGTTTCACTATCTTTCCATTCAAAAACAATTTCAGGTTGTTTTTCCTCGTATTTTTTAATGAGTTTTTGTAATTGCATGTTGCTTCTATTCTAGTTTATATAAGTAAGTTAAAATTCCCGTAAAGTGCCCCACCTACATGGTCTTTGTTAGATCCTGTAACTGAGCACAAAACATTGTTCTGGTTGCAAATTCTTAGTACCCCCAGGAATGCAAAGATAAGCGCCTCTTTAAACTGAACCAATTCTAGTTCTGGAATTACGAGTTTTGCACTGGTATTTTCTTGAATTTGTTGCATCAAGAATTCGTTGAAAGCCCCGCCACCCGTGACCAAAACACTTTTTATTTGCTGTTCATTTATCACCGAAGAAATTTGAAAAGAAATGTGTTTGGATAAGCTTGCCAAGATTTCCAATTCATTTAATTGCTTAAATTGATCAACTATTGGCCAAATATATTGGTTCACCCATTCTATGCCCAATGATTTGGCGCCGCTTTGCTGGTAAAAGGCCAAGGCATTTAATTGGTTCAATAGCTCCAAATTAGGTTCAGCACTCTTTGCCAACATCCCTCTGTTATCGTATGGCTGACCCAATATTTGCGCCATTTTATTAAGCACTAAATTGCAAGGAGAGATATCATAAGCCTCAACTTTGTTATTGGTTTTATAAGAGATATTAGAGATTCCACCTAGGTTCAAACAAGCCTCATATTCACCAAAAAGCAATTGATCGCCAATTGGAACTAGCGGTGCACCTTGGCCACCTAAGGCAATATCCATGCTTCTAAAATCACTCACTACCGGCAAACCACAAATAGCCGAAATGGCTGCCCCATCGCCAATTTGGGCTGTAAAACCTGCATTGGGTTGGTGAAAAATGGTATGCCCATGCGAGGCCACAAAATCTGCCGTAAGTTTTGTTTCTTGTAAAAATTGGTTCACCAATTGTCCCAAATACCTGCCATAAAAGGCATGGGTTTTAGGAAATACCTCCAAACTTTGTTGGGGCAATTGTTGCAAGCGAGCCACCCACATCTCAGAATAAGGATAGGTTTTGCCCTCAATCACTTTATAATGCCAACTATTCTCCTTCCACCAAAAATCGCAACAAGCTACATCCACTCCATCCAAAGAAGAGCCGCTCATGAGTCCAATTACACGATAATTTTCCTTCATTCAACTTGCAATAAGTTGTGGCAAGATATAACACTTTACAAAAAAAAATATACCTTGTGCTTAAATTACTCTTATGAAAGCTAGCAGAAGAAATTTTATCAAGCAGGGTTCAGCAACACTATTTGGTGCCATGGCAATTCCTGCACTGAGCAATGATTTATTGGCTACGCCACTGCCTATTAGCAATGGCTTAATTGCGGCCAACGACGAAAATTATTGGCAATTGGTGAGGCAACAATTTCCCTTACAAAAGGAATGGGCCTATTTAAACAATGGTACTATGGGTCCATCGCCTTACCCTGTAATTGAAGCAGTAAAAAAAGGCATGAATGATTGCGACGTGTTGGGCAATTATGGTGGCTGGGAATCAACTTCTGCTAAACTAGGAAAATTTGTAGGTGCCGATGAAAATGAAATTGCACTTACACACAATGTAACAGATGGCATCAACATTGTTTGCTGGGGACTTCCTTTGAAAAAAGGCGATGAGGTGATAATGACAACCCACGAACATGTGGGCAATGCTTTTCCTTGGCTGAACCGACAAATGTTGCATGGCATTGTGATCAAAGTTTTTACACCTGCATCAACTGCAGCAGAAACCTTGGATAGGATCAAGGCGCTTTATACTAAAAAAACAAGGGTGGTGGCTGTGCCGCATATTCCTTGTACGCAAGGACAAATTTTACCTGCAAAAGAAATCTGCACTTGGGCCAAAGAGAAGGGAATTTTTGCCTTTATTGATGGCGCGCATGGTCCTGGAATGTTAGCATTAGATTTGCACGATATGGGCTGCGATGCTTACGCTTCTTGTTGCCACAAATGGATGCTTGGTCCTAAAGGAACAGGATTTTTGTATGTGAGAAAAGATTTTCAAAACACTTTACAAACCTATTTTGTAGGTGGTGGTAGCGACAATGGCAAATGGAATATGGCCACAGTGCCCATTTCTACAGGGGCTTATGCAGATACTGCGCATAGGTATTATGGCGGCACCCAAAACATAGGTTTATATAAAGGAGTAGATGCCGCAATAGATTTTATTGAAAGTATTGGCATGGATAACATACACAAACGCATTATGTATTTGAGCAAATATGCACAAGACCAATTGTTGAGTTTTGGAGATAGGGTTGAACTCATCACTCCAACCGAAGAACGCTCGCGGGGTGGCGTAAATGGCTTTAGAATAAAAGGCTTCGACTTCAGTAAATTTTATGCCAAATGTGCGGAAGCAAAAGTGCGCATAAGAATGGTTCAAGAAAACAGCTTAAACTCGGTGAGAGTTTCTACGCATATTTACAACAATACAGGCGAAGTAGATAAGTTAATGGAAGTAGTAAAAAAGGAAATTGATAGTTTAAAATAACAGTGTTTATGAAAGTGCTAAGCCTTCAATAAATCTAACATTTCATTCAACTCATCGTATTCTTTCATGCCAACTTTTTCTTCTGAACCAGCCAAAATTACCAAGGAATAAGGCTTGTAAGTATTCAAAATATCGAGCACATTGATATTGTTATAAGGCAAGTTCCATACAATTTTATATTGCAAGCAGGCTTCCATCAATTCATCCTTGCGCGCAGCAATAGGTTGGGTTCCGTTCAATTGAAAAGCATCTGCATAGGGTGCATAAGCACAGAGTTCATTGGCCAATTCAACTGGCCCCATTTCATCCAATTGAATGGCCTTTATAATAGGCTTTCCAATTTGGGGCAATTCATCTGGTAGAATATGGTTACTTAGCAGCACCACGTCTAGGTTTAACAATTCACTCAACTCACTGATCTCTGATATCTCTTGGCTGCCAAACTCGCCAATTGCATAGGAGCCACTGGTCCACTCAATAATTTCAAGTGCTTTGATTGGCAATAAAAAATCTGGAGAGCTTGGATCAAAACAAAAACCCATGTATTCAATTCCCGCAGCTGCAGCAAAGCGTGCATCAGACAAATTGGTGATAGGACTTAATTTTATTTTAGTTGAGTTTGCCATGTTGATAGTTGTGAATTGCCAAAAATTGGCTTACAAAAATAAGCTTAATTCGCTAACCCACAAAATGATTAGACCAGGCCTTTAAGCTACCTCCGCTTATAAATAGGAACATTGCTGCAAGCCTCGCCGTACATAATGCTTTTTGCATAAGGTTGAAGGCCTGCGGTAATCTCCACAAAAGCATTTATGGGCAAAGGAATATCGCCACAACCTTTTACAATTACACGTTTATCTTGGAACTGCGAAAAGTCAATTTTATTAATGGCTTCATGAAAAAGAATTGCATCAATTTCTTGGTTCGAACCGAAAAAATATTTTACAGCGTAAGGCTGAACCGATATGGCTAACAACATATATGCCCAAGTAGGAACGATGGCATCTGCACTACAAACAAAGCACACAATTTTATTCTGGTATTGTGCCCAATCATGCAGCTTCACAAACTCGCGAAAATCTTTTTCTTTCAAAATCATTTCACGAAACAGCCAGGGCTTAATATCCAATTCAACCCTTTCAAAAGCTGGCGCATAATCTTCCAAATTCAAAGTAATGAGTCCGGATGCAGCCACCTTATTTTCTATTTCCAATTCGCTCATTGTAAGTAAACACTTCTTTGAATGATTCGTTTGCTCAATATCTGAACCAAACTGGTATCATACTTATTTATGGTATTAGAAACAATATAATAATTACCTTGCAACAAGTAACCAAAATCTGCTTCGGCATTACTTGTATTTGTTTTCTTATAATGCAAAAACAAACGCCTTTTGATATCGTCGTAATTGGTGTAAATATATACATCGGTGCCACCAACTCTGTTGCCACTTTGATAATCGTAGGTAGTTACAAATAAGCGGCCATTGAACTCGGAGCTATCTATGGTAACAACAGTATTACCGCCATCTGTAGGTGTAACGGTATTGGATTTACCACAAGCTATAATAAATAGGACTGCAAAGAGTAAAAGTAAGGAAGGTATTTTCATCTTTTATAAATTAACTTAATAAACAATTATAATTATCGTGCCTAATCAATTTCACTAATTTTAACTGCATTGGTTCTAGACCTATCTGTAATAGGCATACTGGCAGTATTGATAACAATGTCACCTGATTTTAATAGGCCCATATGTTTCAATTGGTCATTGATATCTTGTATAGATTGATCGGTACTTTCAAAACCACGGTATAAAAATCCTCTAACACCCCAAACCAAACTCATGGTTTTTAATAACCTGGGGTTGGTGGTAAAAATATAAATCGCAGCTTTTGGCCTATACGATGACAAACGATAAGCTGAATAACCAGAGAAGGTCATACCAATTACAGCTCTGGCGCGCATGTGATCAGAGATTCGCACTGCGGTAAACAATATTTCATCGGAGATAAAAGTGGGTGAATTATCATCAGGTCTTTTGCCTTTAAAATAAGGCGCATTGGTTTTTTGTTCTACTTGAGCAATGGTTTTTTGCATAGCCCTTACGCACAAAGTTGGGAAAGCCCCTACAGAAGTTTCGGCACTTAGCATTACTGCATCGGCACCATCCATTACGGCGTTGGCCACATCATTTACCTCTGCTCTGGTAGGCACAGGGCTGGTGATCATGCTCTCCATCATTTGGGTGGCAATGATTACTGGTTTGGATGCCTCGATGCACTTTTTAACAATCATTTTTTGCAAAACAGGCACCTCTTCCATTGGCATTTCAACACCTAAATCACCGCGAGCCACCATAATGCCATCGGACACCGCAATAATTCTATCTATGTTAACAATGGCCTCAGGTTTTTCAATTTTTGCAATAACGCGTGGCTTCCATTCATTGAGCTCAATGAGGTTTTTGATAAAAATAACATCATCTGCATTTCTCACAAAACTAAGGGCCACCCATTCAACTTTTTGTTCTAGTCCAAATTTCAAATCATCCATGTCCTTTTGGGTCATGCTTGGAATCGACATTTTGGTATTGGGTAAATTGAATCCCTTTTTATTGGTTAAAAATCCGCCAACAAGAACTTCTGCTTTGATTGAATTTCTTCTATCTGTATCAATAACAATTAATTCCAACTTGCCATCATCTAATAAAATACGTTCACCTTTATTAACATCTTTGGGAAGATTTTCAAAATTCACATATATTTTTTCGGCAGTACCAATACATTTTTCTGTTGTTACCTCAATGGTTGAACCGGTTTTTAGCTCAATTTTGCCATTCTCCATTTCACCCACTCTCAATTTTGGCCCTTGTAAATCGAGTAGCATGCAAACATGAGTTCCAAGATCTTCATTTAACTGATTGATATTATTGATAACAACCTGGTGATCTTCATAAGAACCATGCGAAAAATTTAGGCGACACACATCTACACCTTCTAAAATAATTTCTTTTAAATTTTCGTAGCTACTTGTTGCAGGCCCAATGGTTGCAATAATCTTTGTTCTATTAAACTTTAACTCACTCATATATTATATTATCCAACTTACTGTTGCTTTTATTTTCTCATTTTCTATTGGCGCTGCAAGTTGTATTCCTGGCAGCTTCATGCTTTCTTTGGCAAAGTTGATGGCATCAAAAAATTCTAGGCCTCCCCTAACAATAACCAAATAATCAAATTGCCTCAGGTCATTAAATAAGCAAAGACCAAACTCTTTATTCGCCAACAAATAGAAGTCCAAGTGGTTTTCTTCGTCGATAAAATCGAACTTAGAGAAGCTTGTTTCCGACTTAGGATTGAAATCTGGGAGCAATAAATCTGCACTTCTTCTGAAGTCCAAATTGCCAATTTGGTTCAAAAAAAAGACCAATTTGCTCACCTTATGGCTCGAAACTAATCCAAAAAGGAGAAAAGCTAAATCCTCCTCGACCTCCAATTGCAACTTTTTCAAGCACACAAAATAAGCCTTTTTATAGGAAAAAGCCCAGAAAATAGAATAATTTAACAAAAGAAAACCAAACTTATAGCAGATAAATAAACACTTTATTTGAAAACTTGCATTTTTATTACAAAAAGTAGTTTATTTGCAAACTATTAAATCTTAAGAAAATGTCAGATATCAAAGGAAGAGTTAAGACCATTATTATGGACAAACTTGGAGTTGAAGAAAGTGAAATCAACGATGAAGCAAGTTTTACAAACGACTTAGGTGCCGATTCATTGGATACCGTTGAGTTAATTATGGAATTTGAAAAAGAATTCAACATTGCTATTCCAGACGACCAAGCTGAGAAGATTGGTACAGTTGGACAAGCTGTTTTGTACATTGAACAAAACGTAAAAAGCTAATTTAGCAGTAAATTAATTGCTGATGCTTACTCGTAGAGTTGTAGTAACAGGTTTAGGTGCAATTACACCAATCGGTAATACGTTACAAGAGTATTGGGAAGGATTATCAAATGGGGTAAGTGGCTCAGCGCTCACTTCCCAATTTGATACTTCTAAATTTAAAACCAAGTTTTCTTGTGAGGTAAAAAATTTCGACCCAACCCAATTTATTGATAAGAAAGAGGCCCGCAGAATGGACCGCTTCACGCAGTTTGCTATTGTAACCACTGATGAAGCGATCAAAGATGCAGGTTTGGATGATTCTATCGATAAAGACAGAGTAGGAGTTATTTGGGGTACCGGTATTGGCGGGTTGCATACCTTTTTGCATGAGGTAACAGAATTTGCCAAAGGCGACGGAACCCCTCGGTTCAGTCCGTTTTTTATTCCCATGATGATTGGGGATATTTCTGCTGGCATGATCTCCATCCGACATGGTTATAGAGGTCCTAATTTTGTTACCGTCGCTGCATGTGCTTCTTCTACCAATGCAATAGCCGATGCATTTAACTATATCAGGTTAAATAAAGCAGACATTATTGTCACAGGTGGTTCAGAAGCTTGTGTAAATGAGGCTGCCATTGGTGGTTTTAATGCCATGAAAGCATTGAGCGAGCGAAACGATGATCCTTCAACTGCCTCAAGGCCATTCGATTTAAATCGCGATGGATTTGTTTTAGGTGAAGGTGCTGGCGCTTTGATTCTCGAAGAATACGAGCATGCCAAAGCCCGCGGCGCAAAAATTTATGCAGAAGTTGTAGGTTGCGGCCTTTCAGCAGATGCTTATCACATGACAGCTCCACATCCTGAAGGATTGGGTGCTACCAACGTGATGAAGTATGCATTAGAAGATGCGGGGATGAGACCCGAAGAAATTGATTATGTAAATGTTCACGGAACATCAACGCCTTTGGGTGACCCACAGGAAATAAAAGCTATTATGTCGGTTTTTGGCGATCATGCCTACAAAATGAATATCAGTTCTACCAAATCTATGACTGGTCATTTATTAGGTGGAGCCGGTGCCATTGAAACCATAGCCTGTATTTTGGCAATACACAAAGGGATTATTCCTCCAACCATCAACCATTTTACAGATGATCCAGCTGTAGATTCAGGTTTGAACCTAACGTTTAACAAGGCTCAACACCGCGAAGTAAATGCTGCTATTAGTAATACTTTTGGTTTTGGTGGTCACAATGCATCAGTTATTGTGAAAAAATTTGTGGACTAGGTTTTGTTACGGACCTTAATTACACATTTAAAGCCGCGTTCAGCGGACCAACGTTCATTTGCGCTTAAGATAAAATCGGTTACAGGTATTATGCCTATGAGTCTCCACGCCTATGAACAAGCATTGCGCCACCATTCGGTTTCGCGTACAATTCACCACAATGGTTATAAAGATAGTAACGAGCGCCTGGAATATTTGGGTGATTCAATGCTCAACGCCATTGTTGCAGAATTTCTATTTAAAAAATATCCATTCAAAGATGAGGGCTTTTTGACCCAATTGCGCTCAAAAATAGTGAGTAGGGAAAGCCTCAATGAATTGGCCATTAAAATTAATTTGAACCTACTATTGGATTATGACCGCAAGGCCATGCAGAATATTAACATGCGGAATAGCATTTTTGGCAATGCCCTAGAGGCATTTATTGGTGCAATATACTTAGATGCAGGATTTGAGGGCTGCAAACAATTTATCGTAGACAACCTATTAAGATTTCATATTGACGTTGACAAACTGCAAAGCACCGAAACCAATTTCAAGGGTCGCTTAATTGAATTTGCCCAAAAAAATGGCAATACCATGGATTTTGAAGTAGAAGAAATTTCGGACGGCAAAAACAAAATCTATAAAATTACGGTAAAATATGCCGGAGAAATTCAAGGCATTGCCGAGCACACCTCCAAGAAAAAAGCCGAACAAATGGCCGCCCAAAAAACCTTTGAGTTGATGGGATTGAATATGGATAAGTAGGGGTTGGCAGAAATATTAAAATAACTAGAATATCTGATTTTTAAATAGTGATTTTTGAATGAAATTTTAGTGAATTACAATTGACATTTGGTTTTTTTTAGAATTTATTATTTTGAATAATATAAGGCAAATTACAGTCTAAAGAATTGAATGCTTTATTCAATGGTGTTCAATTTCCTATTGTTTCAATCTTATTCGACCCCTTCAGGGTCGTTGTTTATCCTGTGGGTGATAATTCTATATACATGAGACCCCTTCAGGGTCTTTATCAAACTAAATAATGTTTGGCTATAAATATGGGACCACCTCTGGGTCGTTGTTTGTCCTGTGGATGTTAATTCTATAAACATGTGACCCCTTCAGGGTCTTTATCAAACTAAATAATGTTTGGCTATAAATATGCGACCACCTCTGGGTCGTTGTTTATCCTGTGGATGTTAATTCTATAAACATGTGACCCCTTCAGGGTCTTTATCAAACTAAATAGTGTTTGGCTATAAATATGCGACCCCTTTTGGGTCGTAATTTTCTTGTGGATGTTAATTCTATAAACATGTGACCCCTTCTGGGTCGTATGTTTATAGAAATTTGCCTTACCAATAATTAATCGACCTTGAAGAGGTCGTATGTTTATAGCAATTAGCTTATGCTATATTTAATCAACCTATAAAGGATTGTATGTTCAAGAAATTTATTTTAAAAAATAATTAATCGACCC
>CANKQY010000006.1 GCA_947485745.1 Bacteroidota bacterium | reverse complement strand
GGGCGAAAAATATTTCGCCCTCACCCGGGATGGAAAGGAAATTATTTTTGAAGGGGAGATTTGGTGATGTGGAGATTATGTGATTTATCGTAGGGGCGAAAAATATTTCGCCCTCACCCGGGATGGAAACGAAATTATGTTTAAAGGGAAGATGTGGAGAAGAAGAAAACAAATTATATACGAGACATAAAAAAAGTGGGCTAGCCCACTTTTTTTATGCTTTATATTTTCTCACCTCTTCTCCAAGTTTCCCCTTTTCCAAGTCTCCCTCTTTACCCGTTCATCGAGGCCAAAAACTCTTCGTTGTTCTTCGTTGAGCGCATGTTTTTTAACATTACATCCATGGCCTCTTCAGGGTTCATATCTGCTAAGTGATTTCTGAGCACCCAAATGCGCTGTAAGGCGGTTTTTTCGAGTAATAAGTCATCTCTTCTAGTACTTGATGAAACAATGTCTATTGCAGGGAAAATGCGTTTGTTGGCTAACTTTCTATCCAATTGCAATTCCATGTTTCCTGTTCCTTTAAATTCTTCAAAAATTACCTCATCCATTTTTGAACCTGTTTCAGTAAGGGCAGTTGCAATGATGGTTAATGATCCGCCATCTTCAATTTTACGGGCTGCACCAAAGAATCTTTTTGGCTTGTGCAATGCGTTGGCATCAACACCACCCGAAAGTATTTTTCCAGAGGCTGGCTGCGCAGTATTAAATGCCCTAGCCATGCGTGTAATAGAATCTAGTAGTATCACCACATCATGACCACATTCAACCAAACGCTTGGCTTTTTCTAAAACAATATTGGCTAATTTTACATGCTTTTCGGCAGGTTCGTCAAAGGTAGAAGCCACCACTTCTGCGCGCACACTACGCTGCATATCTGTAACCTCTTCTGGTCTTTCATCAATCAATAAAATCAATAAATATACTTCAGGATGATTTTTGGCAATGGCATTGGCAATGTCTTTTAGTAAAATTGTTTTACCTGTTTTAGGTTGTGCCACAATTAAGCCACGCTGACCTTTTCCTATAGGTGCTAAAAGATCAATTATACGTGTTGAATAATTGCTTGAATTATCTGCTAATCTTAATTTTTCATCAGGGAAAAGTGGTGTTAAATGTTCAAAGGCAACACGGTCGCGAACCTCTGAGGGTATTCTTCCATTAATAGATTCTACTTTAACCAAGGCAAAATATTTTTCACCTTCCTTTGGCGGACGAACCGTGCCAAAAGTAGTGTCGCCTGTTTTTAATCCGAATAGTTTTATTTGGGATGGTGATACATAAATATCATCCGGAGAAGGCATGTAGTTATAATCTGAAGAACGCAAGAAGCCATAACCATCTGCCATCATTTCTAATACACCTTCCGAACTTACTAATGCTTCTAATTCTTGGTAGGATGTTCTTTCTGGTTGGCGCTCTTGGTTGTTATTACCATTCTCTGGTCTTGGTGGCCTTGGCTGTTGGTTTTGCTGATTTTGTTGATTGCGGTTATTGTCGTTTCTATCTTGAGGCCTTTGTTCACCTCTGTCGTCCCTTTCACCTCTATTATCATTGCGGTCATTTCTGTCATTGCGCCATTTATCCTTCCTATCTTGATTTTGATTAGGGTTGGGATGATTTGGGCGTTTTTCAGGTTGAATTTCCGTATTGGTAGGAACAATTGGGTTCAAAACAACTACCGGAGCTTCAAAAGAAGGATTTTGGATGATTGGTTCTACTATTTTTATTTCTTCAACAATGGGTACATTGTTTTCTACAACCGGCGCATTGGTTTCAACAATTGGTGATAATGCCATTACCTTTTGAGTAATTTTTTCTTTCGCCTTACCATGAACAATTGGCTCATCAATAATGGTGCCTTTGGCAACCCTTGGGCGACCTCTTTTCTTAATTGCTGAACCATCTTCTTCTGCTGGAGCAGGGTTGCCAGATTGGTTTTGAATAATGGCCGAAATAAGTCCTTGTTTGTCTAATCCAGTTGTGTTGACACTGTGATTTTTTGCAATTTCTTTTAGCTCTGAAACGAGCATGGATGTTAACGAAGTAAGATCGTGCATGTAAATGATTTAAATAAATCAATCAACCGGAGTTTGGCTTGTTTTTAATTACTGATAAATCCTTGGGGGGAGTTGATTGTGTATGCAATACTAATCAATTAAAATTAAAAAGCAAATAATTCTGAATTCAAAATTCTGAATTCAGAATTATTTTTGGCTGAGTGCTGATTTATAAGCCTCTAAACATCTTTTTCTAGCAAAATCATGCACTACTATTGGTGCAGTGTATTGGTTCGAACCAAACTCTGGTACCCATTTTTTTACGTATGCCAATTGTTTATCGAATTTTTCTGTTTGAAGCGTTGGATTAAATACCCTAAAATAGGGAGCTGCATCTGTGCCACATCCTGCTGCCCATTGCCATCCTCCGTTATTTGCACTCAAATCAAAATCTAATAATTTATTGGCAAAGTAGGCTTCTCCCCATCTCCAATCTATCAACAAATGTTTGGTTAAAAAACTGGCAACAATCATGCGAACTCTGTTGTGCATAAAACCAGTTGTGTTAAGTTCGCGCATGCCGGCATCTACAATTGGATAACCAGTTTTTCCTGCACAAAATTTTTCAAATTCTACCTCATTATTACGCCATATTATTTTTTCGTATTCTGGTCTAAATGGTCCTGTTACCACATGAGGAAAGTGATACAATATTTGCATGTAAAAATCGCGCCAAATCAATTCGTTTAAAAATGTTTCGTTCAATGAAAATGCTTTCCTTGCTTTTTCCCTAATGCTAATAGTGCCAAACCTAAAGTGTATGCCTAAATGGCTAGTACCGGGCTTTGCGGGGAAATTTCTTTGTTCAGTATAGTTTTTTATAATACCACTTGCCACTTCCTTTTTAGGGAATTCAAATTCAACTTTTTCAAATCCCATTGCCTGTAAACTGGGTATGGGTTCAAACAGAAATTTTTGAATAAAATTGGTGAAATATTTTTCTGTATGGTAAGATTTAATAAAATAAGATTGGGCAATATGCTCATTTGATAAACTCCAATTTTCTTGGCCAGCTAACTTTGCTTTCCATTTTTTTGAATAGGGAGTGAATACTGTATAGGGCTTCCCATCGTCTTTGGTAACCTCGTCTTTTTCAAAAATACATTGGTCTTTAAATGAATGGAATTTTGCGCCTTTTGTCAATAAAAAATCAGCAATGTTTTGGTCTCTATTAATGGCGTAAGGTTCATAATCATGGTTGGTGTAAATTGCCTCAACGGTTTGGTTCAACAATAAGTGCTGAAAAACCTCCAATGGCTTGCCATATTTAACCATTAGGCCTGAACCAAGCGCTAATAAATCAGTATTTAATTGCTCAATTTGTTGGTGAATGAAGTTGACCCTTAAGTCGGTTTTATCTTCAATTTTATCCAAGATATCTTGGTCGAAAATAAAAATTGGCATTACTTGAAAACCAGATTTCAAAGCATGGTATAATCCAGCATTGTCGTTTAGCCTTAAATCACGCCTAAACCAAAAAATAACAGATTTTATTTGCATGATTAGAAAACTCAAAAAGTAGGCTTATTGTTTTTAGTGAACCAATTATAATTTGTCTTCTTTCAAAAAGTTTCCAGCAGCATCAAATAACAAGTCCTTACTTTTAATTTCTGCTTCATAGCTAATAATGCCAGCCGCATTGGTGATTTTAGCTGCTTCCTTGATTTTTTGTTTGGGATAATTCTTAGCTACATAAGTAAATATTGCGCTAGGTAACTGCTTAACTTTTATTTCTTCTTCAACCTCCAATATATCGCCTTTGGCATCTATTAAAACGGATTGTTCTATATTGTTTAACTCAAATTCTGCTTCATAATAATCACCTTCCTTCTGCCATTCCTCAACTTTTGCATCAGTAAACCTTGTTGCAAATGCTTTTTTAACTTCAGTTGGCACCTCTATTTTTTGTTTCTTTTGGGCAAATACCAAATTCGAAACCAATGCAAATGCTACTAATAATACCAAGTTTTTCATGATAAAAATAATTATTAAGGAAGATAATGAATAACTTAAGGATTGGTTCGATTTATTATTAAGTTCTATTGAAGTTTTGTTGTAGTATCTATTTAATTATTGTTCGACCCCTTCGGGGTCGCATGTTTATAGACTAATTATCCTGCTACAAACATGTGACCCCGAAGGGGTCAAATTTAGCAGCTAACAATTTGGTATTGTTGTTTTGTTTTCTTAATCTACATTTTTTCAATTGCACTCGGCGTTTTTTTTTCTGGCCTAAATTTTAATTGCAATCCTTGTAAAAAGTTTCTGAGTATTTGGTCTTTGCATGGTCTATATTGGTCTTGGTCTGGCTTACGAAATAAGGCGCTAAGCTCATGTTTGCCAAATTGAAAATCGGCTAGTTTTAAAATAGCCAAGATATCATCATCTTTGAGGTTAAGGGCAATTTTTAATTTTCTTAAGATTGCATTGTTGTTCAAACTTTTTTCGGGCTTTGGCAGTTCGCCTTCCTTCTTACCTCTTTTTTCTATGATAAATCCATTTAAAAAAATAGCCAATTGTAAGTCTACTATGTCCTGGTATGCTAAATCATCTTCCTTTTTTAGCCAATCATTTATTTGTTCCTTTGAAACTTTAAATCCTGCATGCGCAAAAATTTCTACCATTTTGGCATCATTGTAATCAAATGCGTATCTAAGCCTGCGTATAATATCGTTGTTATTCATTTAATTTTGGTTCAATACGAAAATAGGCTAAAAATACTGTTTTAGGAATTTAATGCTAAATTGCATTTCATAAATATAGGTTATGGTACAAATACGAAGTTCATTTCTTTTAATTGTAACAATGAGTTTGCTTATTGCCTGTGCTCCTTCGAGGATCATAAAGCCACTTGCTAAAGGGGAGCAGGCTGTAGGGGCTAATATTGGTGGACCATTAATTAATTTCGGGGGCTTGCCTATTTTTATACCTTACACCAGTGCATTTTATGCCAAAGGAATGAGCGAGAAAACCACCGTATTTGGTTCATTGCACCTTACTGCATTGAGCTATGGTGTCTTTCAAACGGATATAGGAATTTGTAGAGAGCTTTGGCATAATCCCAAAAATAAACTCGGTTTAAGTGCCAACCCAGCTATCAATTTTGCATTGGATAGGTGGGAGTGGAAAGCAAAATTATGGCCCCAATTAGATTTGAATTTGCATAAAGAGTTTGGTTCAAACAAATTGCTTTATTTAGGTTTATGTAATTGGTTTGAATTAAGCGGAATACGCCCACACGGGGAAGAACAATCTAAAAATTGGTTCATGAGTCCTCAAATTGGATTTCAATATTCGCCAAAAAAATGGATATATGGTGTCGAATCAAAATGGGTAGCACCAGGTGTAAAAAATCAACCGAATGTGGTTGATTATTTAGGGCCAAATCACAAAGGTGCTATTGGTGTTTATTTTCAATTTATAAGGAGGTTTTAAATGATTAAGAGAATTCAATTTGCCACCGAGTCACTGAGGCACAGAGTGTTTTTTTTAATTGGTATTTTCTTTAAGGTTTCAATGTATAAAGTATTGTTTTTTACTTCATTTTTGTTGCTATTTACCTCCTGTTTGCGCTTAGATAGTAATTTGTTTAATGTTAGCGAAAAGATTACCGAATACAAGTGGGACAATTATACCGGCGAGCAAGATTTTAAATTGGATGCATCTTATAAAATTCAAGATAGTATGATGTATCAATTTACAATGGATTCGAAAGGAAATGGCGATACTAAATCCTATAAAATTTATGGCATTTATATTGGCGATTTGAACCGAATTGCAACTGATACTGTTATTTTATATTGCCATGGAAATAAATGGCACATGGACTTCTATTGGCAACGTGCCAAGCTTATTGCACATACTGGTGGTAAGCATCGTTTTGGTGTGCTAATGATTGATTACAGAGGTTATGGTTTAAGTGATGGTCCTAGTTCCGAAGAAGGATTATACAACGATGCCGATGCAGCTATGCAATGGTTAAAAAGTAAAGGCTTAAGTGATCAAAGATTGATAATTTATGGTTTTAGCATGGGTACTTCTGCGGCAACAGAATTAAGCGCAAACCCTCGCAGCATGAGGCCGCATAAATTAATACTTGAGGCTCCTTTTGCCAGCGCAGCTGTAATGAGCGCTGATGGTGCCGGTCTCAATGTGCCTGCTTCTTATACCACAAATTTAAAGATAGATAATGCCGAAGAAATAAAGAAAGTAAAGCAAGATTTTTGTTGGATACATGGTACCCAAGATAATTTCTTAGGTATCAAAACTCATGGCGAGGTAGTCTATAAAAATCATGGGGGTAATTACAAAGAAGCGCATCGCATTGAAGGCGCAGACCACGGGCAGGTGCCCACCACCTTCGGCTTCCAAAACTATAACGAAACACTATATAAATTTATCGTTAAGTAGGATGGTTTTTACTACAAAGAAACAAAGCAACTATTTGTTTTTTATGAAAGGTTTTTACTACCACGAAACAAAGCAACTATTTTTTTTTAGGGTTATTAATACCAAAGCAATAAAAAAAAAGTATTTAAAAAAAATATTTTTTTAAAAATTGTTCCTTAGTTGCTTTGTGTAAAAAAATAATCTTTAAAACCTCAAAAGCTCCTGTAAGGCTGATTTGAAACGTTCTTTTGGCAGAAAATTTTGCTCCAGGTCCATGTTAAAAGGAACAGGTGTATCTAAGCTTCCAACGCGTTTAACAGGTGCATCCAAAAAGCTAAAGCAATGCTCTGCAATATGTGCTGCAATTTCTGCTCCTATACCGCCTGTTAAGGTATCTTCATGTAATACAATAGCCTTTCCTGTTTTCTTCACACTTGCCTCAACAGTTTCCTTATCCCATGGCAATAAACAACGTAAATCTATAATTTCGGCATCTATGCCTTGCTCTTTTACATAAGCTTTGGCCCAGTGCACTCCGGCTCCATAAGTAATAATACTTATTTCATTTCCTGCCTGAACCAATCTCGCTTTATGGAGATCTAGCATATAATAATCATCATATACTTCTTCTTCCAATTCAACCATTCTATAAAGTACTTTGTGTTCAAAAAACAACACTGGATTTGGGTCATTAATGGCTGCAATAAGCAATCCTTTGGCATCGGCCGGACTAGCAGGATAAACAATTTTTAATCCAGGTACGTGGAAAAACCATGCCTCATTACTCTGCGAATGGAATGGTCCGGCACCCACACCTGCGCCGGTTGGCATGCGCACCACCACATCTGCATTTTGTCCCCAGCGGTAATAACTCTTTGCCAAATTATTTACAATTTGGTTGAACCCAACACTCACAAAATCTGCAAATTGCATTTCTACCATCGCTTTCATGCCTTTTATGGCAAGCCCATAGCCTGCGCCAAGTATAGCCGATTCGCATAATGGAGTATTGCGCACCCTTCCTTTACCAAATTGTTCCAAAAAGCCTTGGGTAATTTTAAATACACCTCCATAATCTGCAATGTCTTGTCCCATCAAAACTAGCTCAGGATGTTTTTCCATAGCCTGTCTAAGTCCGTCGCTTATTGCATCTACATAACGTTTCCTGCTTTTATTCTCACTTGCAGGCTTAACAACTACATGTTGCAATTCATGGTAATTTGCAACCGAATCTGCCACACTAGCTGGCATGTATATGTCGTTTAGTTCAAAGGCAGTATTAGGAATAATATCTGCTTCATTTTCTACCGTTTCAATACCTTCATCAATTTCTTTTTTGATGATTTCCCTTATACCAGCAATTTTTTCTTGCGTAAGAATTCCTTCATTTAAAAGGTAATTTTCATAATTACTCACCGGGTCTTTTTTGCCCCAAATTTCAAACAATTCTTGAGGTACATATTTAGTTCCAGAGGCTTCTTCATGTCCGCGCATCCTAAATGTCATGCACTCCAATATCACTGGTCTTGGGTTATTGCGGATAGATTCACTCAGGTTATTAATGGTATCATAAACGTCTAAAATATTATTACCATCAATACTATAAGCCTCCATTCCATAACCTACGCCTTTATCTGTAAAGCTTTTAAATTTGAATTGCTCATTAGATGGGGTAGACAAACCATAGCCATTGTTTTCAATTAAAAATATAACCGGTAAACTCCAAACTGCAGCAGTATTCAATGCTTCATGGAAATCCCCTTCACTTGCACCACCATCTCCACTGAATACAACAGTGACCTTTTTTTCGCCCTTGAGTATGTTCGCCAATGCAATCCCGTCGGCTACACCTAACATGGCACCCAATTGAGAAATCATCCCAACAATATGGTATTCATTGGTGCCAAAGTGAAAAGATCGTTCCCTGCCTTTAGAAAAACCATTCATATTGCCCTGCCATTGCGAGAATAATTTGGCAAATGGAATTTTTCTTCCTGTAAATACACCCAAGTTTCTATGCAATGGCAAAATATACTCATCTGCATGTAATGCTTGAACCAAACCCACACTAATTGCTTCCTGGCCAATGCCGCTAAACCACTTGCTTACCTTACCCTGACGAAGAAGTATGAGCATTTTCTCCTCAATCATTCTCGGCTTAACTAAGGCCTCGTATAAGGAAATTAGCAGTTCGTTGCTGTATTGTTTTTTATTAAAAATTAGCATAGGGCAAAATTGAGCAACGAAAATAAGTATTTTGAATATATCCTAAGAATTTTTAAAAAAGTGCAAAAAGTACAAATGTGGATTCTATCATGCAATACGCGCCCTTTCGAGTGCATTGATTTCAATCAATAATGGCTAAAAACTTTTTTGCAAAATAGTTTTTTAATATATTAGCAATCAAATCTATAAGTTTTCGGGCTGAACCAAAACACGCATTTAAAAAAGGATGGAATAATTATTGTAGATTATCAATAAATTGAAGCAAATGAGAAATATTTTTATCATGGTATTGGGATTCATTTTTTTGAGTTCATTTACCAAGCCAAAAGCAGATGAATTAAAATGGTATAAGTGGAATGAAGGCTACCCAGCTGCCATTAAAGAAAAGAAAATTGTATTGGTAGATGCTTATACAGATTGGTGTGGTTGGTGCAAAAAGATGGATAGGGATACTTATTCAAATGCAGAGGTAATTAAAAAATTGAACAAGCATTTTGTGGTCATAAAATTTAATCCTGAGCTCAGAGATTTAACCTACGATATAGACGGACAAACCTTCACTGCCAGAGATTTCTTTGCACAATTAAGCAGAGGTGAAAGCACTGGTTTTCCAACCACCTATTTCATTGATCCGCAAAAGAAATCATTGATGATAGATGCCGGTTACCATGATGCCGCATCCTTTCTTCAAATACTAGATAAGGTAATTGCAGACGCGAAGTAAGGAAGAAGGCCTTCAGCTGTTGGCCGTTAGTCTTTGGCTGCTAGCCTTTAGCTTTAAGCCAATTGCTACATGCCTATAGCTAGGTGGTTTCAAGTTGCTATGGAACAAACAGCCATTTAATCAATACTGCCAAAGGCTAATAGCCAAAAGCCAATGGCAAACATGAATAAATAAAAAAAGCCAGGCTAGCCTGGCTTTTTTTATTTATTCATGTTCAGAATTAGTACCTGTACATCTCAGCTTTAAATGGTCCTTCAACCTTTACGCCGATATAATCTGCTTGTTCGTTTTCTAGTACAGTTAAAGTAGCACCAATATGTGCTAAGTGTAAATAGGCAACTTTCTCATCTAAATGTTTAGGAAGAACGTATACTTTGTTCTCATAATTAGCACTGTGGTTCCACAATTCTATTTGAGCCAAAGTTTGGTTCGAGAATGAATTACTCATTACAAAACTTGGGTGCCCCATAGCACAACCTAAGTTCACTAAACGTCCTTCTGCCAATACGATGATATCATTTCCATCAATATCATAAATATCAACTTGTGGTTTCAAGGTGTTTTTGGTTGAACCATAATTACCGTTTAACCAAGCCATGTCAATTTCGTTGTCGAAGTGACCAATATTACATACGATAGATTTATCGCGCATTGCTCTGAAATGACGCTCAGTAATAATTTTCAAGTTTCCTGTAGCTGTTACGAAAATGTTTGCACGCTTGCAAGCTTCTTCCATTGTTACTACTTCAAAACCATCCATTGCAGCTTGTAATGCACAAATTGGATCAATTTCTGTCACCAAAACACGCGCACCAGCACCACGCAAAGATTCTGCTGAACCTTTTCCAACATCACCGTAACCAGCAACAACAGCCACTTTACCAGCCATCATAATGTCTGTAGCTCTTCTGATTGCATCTACCAAAGATTCTTTACATCCGTATTTGTTATCAAATTTAGATTTAGTAACCGAATCGTTTACATTGATAGCTGGCACAACCAAAGTTCCCTTTTTCATGCGCTCATACAAGCGGTGAACGCCAGTAGTTGTTTCTTCAGATAAACCTTTAATTTCAGCTGTTAATTCTGGGTAACGATCAAAAACCATGTTGGTTAAATCTCCACCATCATCTAAAATCATGTTCAAAGGCTTGCCACCTTCAAATGCTTTCAAAGTTTGCTCAATACACCAATCAAATTCTTCTTCGTTTTGGCCTTTCCAAGCAAAAACTGGAGTACCTGCAGCAGCAATAGCAGCAGCAGCATGATCTTGGGTTGAGAATATATTGCAAGAACTCCAAGTAACCTCTGCACCTAAATGCTTTAAGGTTTCAATTAATACTGCAGTTTGGATGGTCATGTGTAAACAACCAGCAATACGAGCACCTTTTAAAGGTTGCGCATCGCCATATTCTTTGCGGATGGTCATCAAACCTGGCATCTCTGCCTCGGCTAAACGGATTTCTTTTCTTCCCCATTCTGCTAGGGTAATATCCTTTACTTTGTAGGATAGAGCACTTTTTGCGTCTGACATATAGTAGTTTAAATAAAATTAAGTTTGCAAATGTAGGCTTAAGAATCCTATTTAAAAATTTATTTTAGGTAAACTTTTTGTATTTTTCATTGTTATACTGCCAATTATGCAGATTTGTCTGTTTTGGTTTAGTTCTTGAGATTACAATAAAAATAGTCCACTTTTGTATTTCTAAATTTAATTAAAATAATACTATGCCATATCCAGAAATGTTGGTTGCTCCAATGAGACAACAATTAGAAACCGTAGGTTTTACTTCTTTGATGAATGCTACTGAAGTTGAAAACGCCATGAACAGCAAACAAGGTACTCAATTATTGGTATTCAACAGTGTTTGCGGTTGTGCCGCTGGTACTTGTCGCCCGGGTGTTATTGATGCTATTAACACTACTGTAAAAAAGCCAAGCGAATTATTAACTGTATTTGCAGGCCAAGAAGCAGACGCTGTTGCCAGAGCCCGCGAGTTCACTTTGCCTTATCCTCCATCATCTCCTGCCATAGCCTTATTTAAAGATGGCAATTTGGTACATTTCATCGAACGCCACAACATTGAAGGACGCAGCGCTGAAATGATTTCACAAAACTTGAAAGCAGCTTTCGAAGAATATTGTTAAAAATGCAACTGGCTTGTAGCCTCTAGCTTCTGGCAAAATTATAAATATTTTATTTCTTATTGCCTGCAGCCAGAAGCCAGAGGCAAGCAGCTTTTTTCTATTCTCTCGTTAATTTTTCGGTTTGAACCAAACGCCTGTTGAATATTATTTGATGGGTGTTTTAGCTTATGGAATAACCGGTGTCCGAGCTTGTCGAATAACCGGCGGCTGAGCTTGTCGAAGCACCGATGGCTGAGCTTGTCGAATAACCGGTGGCTGAGCTTGTCGAAGCCTGCTTCAATGAAAGCACCAGCTATTCCTTAACAGATAAATTTCTGCACTCCCGCACAACACTTCGACAGGCTCAGTGACCGGTAATAGGCTCAGTGACCGCACTTCGACAGGCTCAGTGACCGGTAATAGGCTCAGGGTGACCGTACTTCGACAAGCTCAGTTACCGGTAATAGGCTCAGGGTGACCGCCCTTCGGCAGGCTCAGGGTGACGTACGATGTACAAGCAATGACCTGCTATTGCCAGCAGCTAGAAGCCAGCTGCCAGAAGCCATAAGCTATTCCTGCGAAATCTGCTCATCCCCATTCTGCCAAGGCAAGTACGTGACAATAAGCTGAAACATTTCATCCGTAGTTTTCATGCTGCCATTTTTTTCTGCAATTTCCCTTGGCGGACTAAATGGGTTGTTGGGGTTATTGGCGGTATTATCAAATGTTCCTTCTACATGAATAACCGAGCCTCTTGGGATTTTTAGGAGTGTTTTGGGTTGATAGAAATATTGCCACCTAAAGTCCCAATTGTTGATGCGTATTAAGCGAATGGTATCTCCGCTTGGTTTAATGGCATAGGCTAAATAGGTTTTGCCAATGAGGTGCATATGTGGCACAATGGTTAGAATTGAGATGTCGGCTGGCACTCGAAAATCAATGGTAAACTTCTTTACTTCTCTAGCTGGAACAATTAGTTTAGGCTCAACTGGAGCCAATCCTAAGGTGCCAATTTGGAATTCTGCCACTGGCCTTTTTGGAGCCTTGTCTGCATAGTAAATTTTAAAATAAGAGCTATCAACTTCGTCAATTGCACTTGGACCAAAATGCATGTCGTTTAAGTAAAATGCATTCTTTTTGCCAATTTTATAACCACCAATTTCCTCAGGATACAAACTAAATTGAGAGCCTGGTAAGTAATTGCAAACAGAAGGTGTCATGGGTGCATAGCTGCCATCGTCGTTCAATAAATTGAGCTCTTTGTGTATGGTTTCACTCTTTGTTTGATCTTGGTTCACGGCAAATTGACCGCTCCATAAATTGGATTTTTTGTTAGGTTCAAACTGAATGATATGCGCATTCATGTGGTGTACCAAACGCTTTTTTCCAGGCACAAATTCAATGGCTTTGATGAAGGTATCTTGTGGCAATTCAAAAGGTACTTTTACCACCATAAACAAATCGGTATTATTGCCTGGAACCTTGATAGGTTTTGGCATTTTTACTATTAGGTCGGGCTTCCCTAAATTCAATGATTTTAATAAATTTTCGGGCTGAACCAAGGAGGCAGTGTCGCCGGGTAAACAATTGCCTGCAGCCCATCTTTGGATTAATTGTATTTGTTCAGCGCTTAGATACGTTTCATTGGCAAAGTGCGTGTATGTTGGGTCGGCAGGCCATGGTGGCATTAACCTTTTTTCTGTAACATAGGCCACCAATTTAGCCTTGCTGGCAATGTCTTGGAAACTCAAAAGTGGAAATGGAGCAGCACCATCTTGGCTATGGCATTTGCTGCAATTGGTATAGATTATAGGAGCTATGTGTTCTGCAAATAAAACAGCTTCGTCTTCCTTAGGAATATTGGAGTTGTTATTACATGCAAGCATTGCTAATAAGCATGCGAATAAGGTTATTTTACTTAATTGATAAAACATCCTACTGCTTTGGTTTGGTAAGGTTTTATGGAAACGTTTTGATCCAATTTTTTAAGAACATTTCTGAGGTCATTTTCAGTTATTACTGTTCTTTTTTTGCTCAGTTCATAGGCCCAGTTGTCGATTCTGCCATTGTATACTTTTTGCCCTGATGGCGCATAAACAAACACTTCAGGAGTAATGCTTGCTTTGGTATATTTTGCTAACGCTAGGTTTGGATCAAACAGAAATGGAAGCGCTGATAGTTTATATTTATTTTTAAAAATAATTACCTCGTTTTTTGTAAATTCTTTTCCAGGAATAATGGCATAAAATTGAAATCCTTTTTTTGAATAAGCTATTTCAATTTCTTTGATGGTTAAGGAATAGCTCTGGCATAAAGGACATTCTGGAGACAGGAAATAAATGACTGTTCCTTTGCTTGCCGCGCTTAATTGAATATAGGTTAGTTTGCCCATTAAATCTGTTAAGGGAATCTTCTCAAGCGGATTGGATGCGCTGATAAGAAAGAGTTGAATAAACAATAATATTGCTTGCATGAAAGGCAAAAATAGGAATGTAATGCTTAAGTTCGTAATAAATTCAAATGTTAGCTAAATGAAAAATAAATTATTAGGGTTTCAACTTGTTTTTATGTCATTATTCATGCAGGTTTCATTTGCACAAGTTACCATTACTGTTAATAATTTACCAGCCAATACGCCAATTTCAGATGATATTTATATTGCAGGGGATTTCAATAATTGGAACCCAGGTGATGCGACGTATAAACTTGTTAAAACAGGCTCAAGCTATACTATTACCTTGCCAAGCAGAAATGGTGAAGCCCAATATAAATTTACTCGGGGTAGTTGGCCAAAAGTTGAATCAACTAGTGCTGGCGCAAATATTGCCAATAGAACTTTTACCTATAGTGCAAATTTAAGCATTGAAAACAATATTGCGGGATGGATAGATTTGCTGAATAGTCCGGCAGATACAGGTTCTACAGCGCTTAACAATGTTTCAATAATCTCCAATTCATTTTACATGCCTCAGTTAAATAGGAGCAGGAGAGTATGGATTTATCTGCCATCTGATTACAAAAATACAACCACCAAAAGATATCCTGTGATGTACATGCAAGACGGGCAGAATTTGTTTGATGCCAAAACCTCTTTTTCTGGCGAATGGGGCGTAGATGAATCGTTGGTGAAATTAGAAAAATCAGGTGATTTGGGGTGTATAATAGTAGGTATTGATAATGGTGGGGTAAAGCGTATCAATGAATATAGTCCTTACGGGCACCCTCAATATGGAAGTGGAGAGGGTAAAGCGTATGTAAATTTTTTGGCTCAAACCTTGAAGCCATTTATTGATTCTGTTTATAGAACCTACTCCGATCCAAAGCACACTGCTATAGCAGGAAGTTCTTTAGGGGCTAATATTTCGCTATTCGCTGCTTTATCAAATCCACAGGTATTTGGTAAAGTAGGTTTATTTTCACCTGCTTTGTATATCAGTGATTCATTATACGATTTTGCTCAAAAGGCTGCAATCGATCCTGGAATTTTGGCCTATTATGTTGCTGGTTCAAATGAAAGTGCTACTATGGTAAGTAACATCAATAAATATGATGATATGCTTAGGCGCAAAGGATTTTTAGCATACAATTCCTCAGTAATTATACATGCCGATGGTGCGCATAGTGAATGGTATTGGAAACGTGAATTTGCTCAGGCTTATCAATATTTATTCAATGATGTGAACCCTGCAAATTTAAAAGAGTTTGAGGGTAGGTTAAATAGAAATACAAACTTGGTTCCTAACCCGGCTTCCGACTATACTGAAATTAAAACATGGCCATTTAATAAAATTAAAGTGCTTACCGATAATGGAAAAGAAGTATTTACAGCTGAGGTAAATGCAAGCTATTATAAATTGGATGTAAGTGGTTTTGAAAATGGCACTTATTATGTGGAGTTTGATTTTGGCCGTTCTAAAATTACCAAGAAATTAATGGTTCTTCATAAGTAGCCATGTTTGGATTGTTATAATTTTTATTTCAACAAAAAAAATCCAAAATTAAGATTGCTACTTCATTCACTTAAAAGCGCTATGAGCGGGAAGAGATAAGCGGTAACGAAAATAAAGAAATTCAGAATTCTGAATTAGGTCTTAATTAAATTTATAACTCATACCTCATAATTCATACCTATGCGTTAATATCAAAAGTATTCATAAAAGCAGTGGTGAAATTGCCTTTTTTGAAATCCTCGTTTTGCATCAATTTCATTTGAAGTGGAATGGTGGTTTTTAAACCTGGTCCTTCAATGATAAATTCACCTAAGGCACGTTCCATTTTAATAATTGCTTCTTCTCTGGTTTGAGCTGTTACAATCATTTTGGCAATCATGCTATCATAATTACTAGGAATAGTATAACCAGCGTATATATGCGTATCAACGCGCACTCCGTGCCCACCTGGCTTGTGCAAGTAGTCGATTCTACCTGGAGTAGGACGGAAATTATTGTATGGATCTTCTGCATTGATACGTACCTCAATTGAGTGGCGGGTAGGGTAATAATTTCTTCCACTAATTGGCACGCCAGCTGCAATTAATATTTGCTCTTTTACCAAATCGAAATTGATTACTTCTTCTGTAACTGGATGTTCTACCTGAATACGGGTATTCATTTCCATAAAGTAGAAGTTACGGTGTTTGTCGACCAAGAATTCGATGGTTCCCAGACCTTCATATCCAATGGAAGTGGCACCAGCAATGGCAGCATTACCCATTTTTTCGCGCAACTCGTCCGTCATGAATGGAGAAGGACTTTCTTCTACTAATTTCTGGTGACGACGTTGTATAGAGCAATCGCGTTCTGATAGGTGACATACTTTTCCGTATTGATCTCCTGCCAATTGAATTTCTATGTGGCGAGGTTCTTCTACATATTTTTCCATGTAGATACCATCATTACCAAAGGCAGCGGCAGATTCTTGTTTGGCACTGTCCCAGTTCTTTTCAAATTCTTCGTCTTTCCAAATGATACGCATACCTCGTCCACCACCACCAGCAGTTGCTTTAATGATAACAGGGTATCCAATGGTTTTGGCTAATTCTATGCCTTCAGCTGCACTAGCGATAAGTCCATCAGAACCAGGTACTACAGGAACCCCAGCCTTTTTCATGGTATCTTTTGCATTGGCCTTATCACCCATCTTATTGATCATTTCTGGACTAGCGCCGATGAATTTAATACCATGATCGCGGCAAACTTGGGAGAATTTTGCATTCTCTGAAAGAAAGCCATAACCAGGGTGTATGGCATCCGCATTGGTAATTTCTGCAGCAGCAATAATATTTTGAATACTTAAGTATGATTGAGAAGAAGGCGGAGGCCCAATACAAACGGCTTCATCTGCAAACCTAACATGTAAACTATCTCTATCAGCAGTTGAATAAACTGCAACAGTTTTAATTCCCATTTCGCGCGCAGTACGAATTATCCTTAACGCAATCTCTCCTCTATTAGCTATGAGTATTTTTTTGAACATGTGAAAATTGAGTTTTTAAAGACCTAGAAAATAAGTTACAATAGATTATTTATTGTGACTCAAATTATTTGGGTTCAACCAAAAACAATGGTTGATCGTATTCAACTGGAGAAGCATTTTCAACCAATATTTTTACAATTCTACCAGAGATTTCCGACTCAATTTCATTGAATAATTTCATGGCTTCAATGATACATAAAACCTGGCCTGGCTTAATTTCATCGCCAACTTGCAAGAAAGGAGCTTTGTCTGGAGATGAAGATTTATAGTAGGTTCCAATCATTGGAGATTTTACCGTAATAAAATTACTAGCAGCTGGAGTTTCTGTAACTACTGCTACCCCTGTTGGTGCTGAACTCATTACTGGGGCAGGCGCTTGAGCAATGTATTGCGGAGTTTGATTAATCACCATCGTTCTGCCATCTACTTTCTTAATGGCAATTTTAAAATCGCCACGTTCAACTTCTACTTCAGAAACCCCAGCTTCTGACACAAGTTTGATTAGTTCTTTTATTTCTTTTAATTCCATAATGTATGCGTAATTATATACTCAAATTTATCTAAAAAAATGCTTTGGCAAAGTGTTTTTATAAAAAATGCAAAATTACTTTACCTCAGAGCCATCATAAGCCCATTTAAGGTAAATGGCACCCCAAGTAAATCCGCCACCAAAGGCTGCTAATACTAAATTATCACCTTTTTTTAACCTGCTTTCCCATTCCCACAAACAGAGGGGCAATGTTCCATTGGTGGTATTTCCATAATGATCTATATTTATCATTACTTTTTCCTTGCTCAAGCCCATTCTTTCGGCTGTTGCATCAATTATTCTCAGATTGGCTTGGTGTGGCACTAGCCAGTCAATATCGTCGGCAGTTAAATTATTGCGTTCCATTATTTGAGCCGAAACATCGGCCATATTGGTTACGGCAAACTTGAAAACCGATTTACCATCTTGGTAAACAAAATGCTCTCTGGCATCAATAGTTGCATGAGTAGGTGGTTTTACTGATCCTCCCGCTTTTTGATGCAAGAAATGACGGCCAGAACCATCCGATTTCAATACTGCGTCAATGATTCCTAATCCTTCTTCGTTTGGTTCAAGCAAAACTGCTCCACAACCATCTCCAAATATAATGCAAGTATTTCTATCTGTGTAATCAATGATAGCCGACATTTTATCGCCACCCACCACGAGTACTTTTTTGTATTTGCCAGATTCTATAAAGCTTGAAGCTGTTTCTAGTGAAAACAAAAAGCCAGAACAAGCTGCCATTAAATCATAAGCAAAGGCATTTTTAGCACCAATTTTATCTGCTAAGATGCACGCAGATGATGGGAATACCATATCTGGGGTAATAGTAGCAAAAATAATTAAGTCAATTTCCTCGGCAGAAATGCCACGTTTTTTCAATAAGCCATTTACCGCTTCTACGGCCATATCTGATGTTCCCAGACCTTCGCCTTTTAGGATATGTCGTTCTTTGATTCCAGTTCTGCTAGTTATCCACTCATCTGTGGTATCTACCAATAATTCTAGGTCCTTATTGGTCAACAAATCTTTTGGCACATAGCCATGGATTGCTGTAATAGCTGCGGTAATTTTTGTCATTATTGTGAGGGAGGAACAAGGTTTTGAAATGCATCGTGTATGATTTCTATTAATTTAGAATCAACCACATCACGGGCAGATAACAACATGTTCTTGAAGGCTTTGGCATTTGAGATTCCATGTCCAATTATCACTGGAGCATTAACACCAAGGATGGGAGTGCCTCCAAAATTTTCATAATTAAAACTTTCTAAGTAATCGTCGGTGATTCCACGTTTTCTGAGCACAAAGTACATTGATTCCAATGCCTTTAATACTATATTTCCTGTGAAGCCATCGCATACAACTACATCCACTTTATCGGAGATAATATCCCTGCCTTCAACATTTCCTATGAAATGAAATTGGTTGGTATCTTCCATAATTTGATGGGCAGAAATGGTTACTAAATTACCTTTTTCTTTTTCTTCACCAATGCTCAGTAAGCCTACTTTTGGATCAGCTTTTTTGTATACATGTTGCAATAAAAGTGATCCAAGTATGCCAAATTGATAAAGCACATCTGGCTTACAATCTGCATTTGCGCCAACATCTAGGATCAAACCAACACCCCCTTTGGCCTTTGGCACAAGAGCGGTTACGCAGGGTCTAATTACTCCTTCAATAGGTTTTACTGAGAACATAGCGCCTACTAGCATGGCACCCGTATTTCCTGCACCTACAAAAGCATCAATTTTTTTTCTTGCTAGCAAACCAAAACCAACCGAAATACTCGAATCTTTCTTTTGGGAAATTGCCTTAGTTGGATGTTCACTCATACCAATGATTTCTGTAGTATGAACTATTTCAAAATCGGCTAAATTAGCTCCCTCGTTCTCCAAATGCTGAATGGCTAATTCCTTATCACCAATTAATACGATAGTAACGCTTTCCCCAAATTCCTTTTTAGCAATTACAGCTCCGGCAATAGCTTCCTTGGGAGCAAAATCGCCCCCCATGATATCAAAACCAATTTTCATATTGTTGGAGTTAGGGAGGAAAAAGAATTAAATATCTTTCTGCATATCAGGAAAGGCCAATTTGCCTTTGTAGTAACCATTTGGGGTTACGCGGTGGCGCAAATGAGTTTCTCCTGAAGTTGCATCTACAGAAATTGTTGGATTAGCTCCTTTGTAATGTGTTCTGCGCTTATCGCGTCTAGAATTAGAAATCTTACGTTTTGGATTAGGCATTTTATATATCTCCTTATTTTTTTAGTTTAGTAAATCTTTTAATTTATTCCAACGAGGATCATCGCTTCCATTTTCACCATTCTCATCCTCATTTTCATCGTTTTCAATATCCTCGTCATCTTCAATATTTTCTACATGTACCAGCCTGCTCAAAACTTCTTCATTACAAGGTTTTGGTTCAGACAGCCCATCGCACGTCTTTTTTTGCGGAAGCGCCAATAAAAGGCTCTCATACAAATACTGCTTTAGGTCGAACTCAATTTCGGTGCGTGCAATGTAAATAATCTCGGTATCATCAAAATTATTTGCTTCACTGAGTTTCATTACCAAACCAAATTTTTGTTTAATTGGCATGTCAATGTCCTCCGCACAAGTGTCGCAAGCTACCCTTGAAATTCCTTTAAAATCAAAACTCAGATCATAGATATTCTCTGTTTTTATCAATTTTAAATCAACATCCACCTCACAATGTTCTACTGGCGAATAGTCGAAGCCAGCAAGAAATTGATCGTTTAATGTAAAATTGAATTCATTAAGCCCCATTTTAAGCTTATTGAACTCAATCAGATATTCTTTTGACCTCGTTCCCATTATTATAGCTCGCAAAGATAATGATTGAAGATAAAAATCTCAATCTTTTTTGAAAATTACTTGAAAATCAATGTACTAAATTAAGAATTGCACCTCCAAATGCCTTAATTTACCTAGAAATAGTTATTTTTTAGAAATCTATCCTGAACCTTTCCCTTTTTCCCATATTCATTGGAAGTGGGTTTTGGGTCATTTCGGCAAAATGGTTGCGTTGTTCCCAAATGTCGATTGCCAAAAATATGGCATTGCGCATAGATTGTTCGCTGGCAACGTTTTTACCTACTATGGCATAAGCCGTTCCATGGTCGGGTGAGGTTCTTACAAAAGGCAGCCCAGCTGTAAAGTTTACGCCAGAATCAAAGGAGCTGTATTTAAAGGGCACCAAGCCTTGATCGTGGTACATGGCCAAAATGCCATCAAATTTTTTGTATTGGTCTGAACCAAAAAAGCCATCAGCTGGGTATGGTCCGAAGGCCAAAATTTGGTTTTCATTTTTGGCTTTTTCTACCGCTGGAATAATGATGTCTTTTTCTTCCGAACCCAAAAGTCCGTTGTCTCCCGCATGTGGATTCAAAGAAAGCACAGCAATTCTGGGCTTTACAATCCCAAAATCCTTTTTGAGGCTTTCGTTTAATAATTTTATTTTTTTCTGAATTCCTTCAATGCTCAATGCTGCTGCCACGTCTTTTACTGGGATATGACCTGTTACCAATGCCACTTTCAAATCATCTGAGCTTAAAACCATTAAGTGACTTGATCCTGCTTGCTGGGCAAGGTATTCGGTATGCCCTACAAATGGCAATGCCGCTGTGTTTACAGTATTCTTATTTAAAGGTGCAGTAACTATTGCATCAATTTTACCAGCAACTGCATCCTTTGTGGCAGCTTCCAAAGATTTAAAAGCGTACTTACCTGCCAGTTCTGTTGCTTCTCCTGGTTTTATCTCCACATCTTCTTCCCAGCAAACCAAAATATTGGAGCGTTTGTGGTTTATTTGATCCAAAGATTTGATGATATTTAACTGGAAATCGGGCATCCCAATCACTTTTTTCCAATAGGAGATTACTTTTGGGGAGCCATAAACAACGGGAACGCAATACTCATTGATTCTGCTGTCGGCCAATGCTTTTATGATTACCTCAGTGGCAATGCTGTTCATATCGCCCATTGTAATGCCTATTATAGGAAGTTTGCTCATGTGAGTTTTATTATTTTAAAGCAATTTATTTGCTCAATTGTTTTACAAATTCAACAATCAACCTAACGCCAACGCCTGTGCCGTGTTTGCCTCTGTAGCTATCGGCGGAATTTAAGTAGGCCGGACCAGCAATATCAAAATGCATCCAAGGGTAATCGGTAAATTTTTCTAGGAACTTACCAGCGGTAATGGCACCTCCAACCGGACCACCAATATTTTTCATGTCGGCCAAATCGCTGTTGATGAGTTTGGCATAATCATCCCAAAAAGGAAATTCAACCAAACGTTCGTGCACGGTATTGCCAGCCTCTTTTAAAGCAGCTTTAGTTGATTCATCTGCCGTACCCATGCAAACCGTTCCAAAAGAACCAATGGCCGCAGCGGCTGCACCTGTAAGGGTTGCAAAGTCTAATACCAATGAAGGTGAATATTTTTTGGCATAAGCCAAAGCATCACCTAACAGCATTCTGCCTTCTGCATCTGTGTTCAATACCTCTACTGTTTGGCCGTCGAACATGGTAACTACATCACCGGGTGTATAGGCATTTCCGCCTGGTCTGTTATCGGTTGCAGGAATTAATGCTATCACATGATAAGGCAATTGTGCTTGTGCAATGGCAACAATGGCACTTGCCACCGCGGCGCCACCACCCATGTCACATTTCATGGTATCCATTGAGTTTGGCGTAGGCTTTAGACTCAAACCGCCAGTATCATAAACAACACCTTTGCCTACCAAAACCAATGGCTTTTTGTTCTTAGCATTTTTAGGTTTGTATTCTAGTATGGTAAATGTTGGAGGCGTAATGCTTCCTTTATTTACAGCTAACAAACCACCCATTTTTAGGGCTTCAATTTGTTTCTTATTTAAAACCTCACAACTAACACCAGCACTTGTGGCAAATGCTTTCATTTCTTTAGCAAAAACCACTGCATCTAAATAAGATTGTGGTTCATTTACCCATGTTCTGGCTTTATAAACTGCATTTACTAATGTTTGCAAATCGCTTAATTGTTTTTTAGCTTTTGCATCAATGGCAACGGCAATTTTTTGTAAGGTATGTGCTTTTTTCTGATCCGATTTGTATTTCAAAAACTGGTAGTTACTCAAAGCTAACCCTTCAGCAACAGCTAGCACTTCAGTTGTATTTTGAGTGGCATCTAAAAACACATCTTGGTATTGATGGGCATTCAAAGCCGAACAAATTTTATTACCCAAATTGCGGTAATTTTCTAATTGCTCTGCGGTTTTTTTCTTTTCCCAATCTTCGGTAAACTGCACAAAAACCAACTGGCTGAACCTATTTAATAAAACATAGGAGTCGCCTGCTTTTTGCTTTTTCTGCATATAGGTTTGTTCCTCTTTTGAAAAGCCAAAACTGACTAGTTTATCTTTTTTGCTAATTAAAAAAAGTTGCGATTGGTCTTTGCTAGCCTTGCCTTGCGAAATTATTTGAATGCTCATGTATGTATATTGGTAATGAATTTAGGGTTGTATAAATTCTTGTTGGCAATATTAAGGTATTAATTCTGAATTCTTATTCCGAACAATAGGAAAGAATTCAGAATTAAGAAATGATGAAAAAGGCTAATAATGAGGTAATTTTTAATAATTATTTCCTAATTTGCTGTATTTGATGTTGCCAAAATAAGGCCTGTTATTTTATAAAAAAGAAAATCTCAGGATTGTTTTTTTTCATTTCTCCACCAAATACATTCTATTTGCAAGTATGACACAAACCGTAAGGGCCAAGAAGCACCTAGGACAACATTTTTTAAACGACCAAAACATAGCTGGCAATATTGTGCAGGCCTTGGTAGATGTGTATCCTAGCGGACAAGTATTGGAAGTGGGGCCGGGTATGGGCGTGCTTACCCAATTTTTATTGGCAGAAAAAGGTCTGGTAACTTGGGCCACTGAGGTAGATTCCGAATCGGTTACTTATTTGATGGCTACCTACCCACAATTGAGTCAGCGCTTGTTGAATGAAGACTTTTTGGCCATTGATTTTACCCAAAGGTACCCAGAATCTATAGCCATTATTGGAAATTTTCCTTATAATATTTCTTCTCAAATTGTATTTCATATTTTGGAACACCGAAGTGTGATACCTTTTATGGTGGGCATGTTTCAAAAGGAAGTAGCCGAAAGAATTGGCGCCACGCATGGTGGTAAGGAATATGGAATTATGTCGGTTATAACCCAAGCATTTTATCATGTTGAATATTTGTTTACCGTGCATGAGCATGTATTTACCCCTCCGCCAAAAGTTAAATCGGGGGTAATTAGGTTAACCAGAAAAGAAGGCGAATTAGGTTGTGATGAAAAAATGTTGAGAACGGTTGTGAAAACAGCATTCAATCAAAGAAGAAAGAAACTGCGCAATGCCCTATCAACTTTTGGCCTGAACGATGAGGAGTTAGGAGAATTTGCCAGCAAACGTGCGGAAGAATTAAGTATAGCCAAATTTATTGAACTCACTAATTTAATAGCTAGTAAAAAATAATGGAAAAGCTACAAGTTGACAATGCCTTAATAAAACAGTTTCGAAATTGGTTCAGCCAGAATGAAACTGAAAATTTGCGTGCGCAATTAGAAAATATGTATCCACAGGATATTGCAATGGTTATTGATCGTTTAGAAAATGACGAAGCAAGGATTGTGATGAATACTTTGGATAAAATTACCATTGTAAAGGTTTTGGTGGAAATGGATGATCAAACGCGTGAATCATTTTTATCAACTTATAGTCCCTTCGAAATTGCCAATGAGTTTTTAGAAAACATGGACAGTGATGATGCGGCTTATGTGCTGAATCATTTTCCTAATTCGGTTAAGGAAGAAGTAATTGGGCAGTTACAAGATATTGAGTATGCCAGTAGCTTGTTGAGCCTAATTAGCTATGAAGAAGAAACAGCAGGAAGCTTAATGGCTGTAGAATTGGTGAAGGCTAATTTAAATTGGACGGTTAAACAGTGCATTGAAGAAATTAGAACGCAAGCCGAGAATGTTGATAGCATTTATGTGGTTTATGTAATAGATGAAATGGAGCGTTTGGTTGGGATCATAACTTTAAAAAATTTAATTCTGGCCGAACCAAAAGCGCATTTAGCCGATGTATATAATAAAACAGTTATTTCTGTATCTACCTCTACCAAAATAATTGAGGTGGCCAATACCACTAAAAAGTATGATTTGGTGGTGCTACCGGTGGTTGATCCATTGGGGCGTTTGGTTGGAAGAATTACAGTGGATGATGTGGTAGATTTAATTAAAGAAGAGGCCGACGAAGACTATCAATTAATGAGTGGTATTACTGCGGATGTGGACGCCACAGATAAAGTATGGGTATTGTCAAGGGCGCGTTTGCCTTGGTTGTTGATTGGCTTATTAGGCGGGATAGCAAGCTCAAGAATTTTGGGTGTATATGAAAATCAAATTATGATACATCCGGAGATGGCTTTTTTTATTCCTTTGATAGCGGCAATGGGCGGCAATGTTGGGGTGCAATCTTCGGCAATTGTGGTGCAAGGTTTGGCAAATGATACTTTGGGTACAAAAAATATTGGACAGAAAATTTTAAAAGAAATACGGGTGGCATTGATCAACGGAATTATTTGTTCTAGCTTAATATTGGCCTATAATTTGGCCTTTTACCATTCCTATGAATTAGCTATTACAGTTAGTATTGCGTTGATAACGGTTATAATTTTTGCATCCATATTTGGCACCTTTATACCTATGTTTTTGAACCAAATAAAAATAGACCCTGCCATAGCTACTGGTCCGTTTATAACAACCAGCAACGACCTTCTTGGAATAGTTATTTATTTCTCGGTGGGGAGAATGTTATATACAACTTTATAAAGTGGTGCAACCTTTTGTAAAAAAAATATTACTATTAAAATGAACGACAACTTAAGCAGCGCAGTTAGGGGCTTGAATATCTTAATTGTAGACGATGTTCATGAATTGTTGCCACAAGAGTTGAGTGAAGTTGGACACCACGTTCTTTATTTACCAAACGCAACTAGGGCCGATATATTAGCGCATTTGCCAGAACAGGATATTCTTGTTATAAGAGCCAAAACTCAAGTAGATGCCGCATTAATTAATGTTGGTTCGAACCTAAAATTAATTGCTAGAGCAGGAGCAGGTTTAGACAACATAGATTTAGATTATGCTCAAACGAAGGGGATAAAATGCATCAATGCAGGTGAGGCCAATGCAGATGCAGTAGGGGAGCATGCGCTAGGGTTATTGCTCATGATGCTTAATTTTTTAGGTAGGGCAAACAACCAGGTTAAAAATAAGGTTTGGTTAAGAGAGGAGAATAGAGGCACAGAGCTTGCGGGTAAAACTGTGGCCATTATTGGCTTTGGAAATACTGGTAGTGCTTTTGCTAAAAAACTCTCAGGACTAGGTGTTAAAGTTTTGGCACATGATCCTTATTTGAAGAATTTTGGGAATGATTTTGTAAAAGAAAGTACTTGGGAAGAAATATATGAAGAGGCAGATATTTTGTCGTTTCATGTGCCACTTACCAAAGAAACCATTTACTATTTGGAGCAAACCAAAATTGAGCGTTTTAAGAAGCCATTTTATTTGCTTAATTTAAGTAGGGGAAAGGTGGTTAAAACAATTCATTTAATGGCAGGATTGCAAAGAAAAAAAGTGCTTGGATGTGCATTGGATGTTTTAGAAAATGAAGATTTGGAGAGCCTAAATGAGGAGGAAAAAGAGGTATTTGCCTATTTGGTAAGCGGAGAAAATGTGCTTTTAACCCCTCATATTGGTGGATGGACAAAAGAAAGTTATTTTAAAATTTCTAGAATTTTGTTAGATAAAGTGCTGACTTTTATTGAAAAAGGTGAATAATTGAGGTTATTTGGTAAATACATATTGTTAATTTCAAATTTACTTACTTAATTTACCGCTCTTAAATATTGTTATAAAATTGTTAATTCTGCGTAAATGAAGAAAATATACATACTATTAGCTGTTCTTTTTGGCTTTCAATTTGTGCTACACGCTCAATCGGGCATGGGTACCATACGTGGTACAATTAAAGATGCCAAAACCAAGAAAGCCATGGATTATGTGAGTATTACCATTAAATTAAATGGTGTAACTAAGGCTACCGCGCTTACAGATGATGAGGGAGGTTATGTAATTAAAACCTTACAACCTGGAGAATATGATCTGTATGCTTCTTTTGTTGGTTACGGCAATTCTGTTATTAAAGGAATTAATGTTGCGCCAGAGGAGGATCGTTTTGTAAACTTTAGCATGGAACCATCAACTGATGGTACTACTTTAAAGGAATATGTAGTTACCTTCAAAAAGCAGTTGGTTGATCCAGGTGGGGTTAAAGGAAACGTTGTTACCAATAAGGAAATACTTGCACTGGGAACCAGGAGTGTGAATAGTATTGCTGGTTTATCTTTAGGTGTTGAAGGTAGAAATGGTGCAACTCCTAACTTTAGAGGTGCGCGTGCCGATGGTACAGCCTATTATATTGATGGGGTTCGCGTTCAAGCTGGTGCTACCAATATTCCTGCCAATGCCATTGATCAAATTCAAGTAATCACAGGAGGTACGCCAGCACAATATGGCGACTTTGTGGGTGGTGCCATTAGTATCACAACCAAAGCTCCAACTAAAAACTTTTCTAGAGGCTTTGAATTTACCAGCGCCTCACCTTTTACAGGCTATTTAGACAATAGCCAATACAACCAATTTCAAGGATATGTTTCTGGTCCTATTAAAACCATTAATAAAGGTAGAGGCAACGAGGAGAAAGTATTATTAGGTTTTCTATTATCTGGCTCACTTACCTATGGAAAAAGTATTTCTGTAATAGATTTATACAAAGTAAATGATGATAAATTAAAGGAAATTAAGGAAAAGCCTTTGGTGCCAGGAGCATTGGGAACATTGTTTCCAGCAGCTGAATACATTACTGCCAACGACCTTCAAAAAATCAACGTTCGCCAGAATGTTTATAGCACCAATGTGGACATAAATGGTAACTTCAATTTTCAACCAACCAATAATATCAATGTGCGCATGGGATATTATGGTAATTACAATCAAGGTAGGGGAAATAATACTTTTCATTCATTGCTTGGACCTGAGAAAAACGGTTTTTCAAGAGGATATACTGCAAGAACCTATTTTCAATTTACACAAACATTTAAGTCTGATAAAAAGGATGAAGAAGCAAATAAAAAAGCATCAAATATCAGTAATGCCTATTATACCGTAAGGTTATCTTATGAAAGAGGCTTTGGCGAATCCATGGATGCAGATTTCCAAAGAGATTTTTTTGATTATGGTTACATCGGAAAGTTTACAACTTATACTGCCCCTGTATATAGCCGTGTTATTAAAGGTTTTAATCAAGCTCAAGATACCTTTTATATAGGAGGCGATAAAAACAATCCACTTTATTTAAATGACTATTACCGTCATGTTGGATACCGAGATACCCTTTATACTTATGACCAAGCCGATAATGCAAATCAAACACGCGGTAATTACACCAAAGCTGTTTACGATTATTTTGGCTCAAATGCATTAAGAAATCCTGGCGCTGTTCGTCAGGTTGGAGGATTAATTAATGGTGATGCACCCAATGGAATATACTCAAATATGTGGGGTAATGTTGGGCAGCAACAAGCTGGGTATAGCAAAAGTTTATCAGAAACATTCAATTTGTATGTTCAAAGTGAGTTTAGTGTTGCACCAAAAAGCAATCCTAAAGCAAAACATGAATTTCAGGTTGGCTTAAACCTTGAACAACAATTTAGAAGAAATTATGGTTTAGGCGCTACTGGCCTATGGAGTTTAATGCGTTTAAATGTCAATCGCCAGTTTTCCGGATTGGATAGTGGTAATTATGAGTTAAAATTTGATGAGAATGGTGTATTTTCTGATACCGTAAATTTTAAAAGAAAAATAGTAATAAATGATCAAACAAATTTCGACAAGAATTTACGTGACAAATTAATGGCCCAAGGTGCGGTAGATGCCTATGGTAAACCAATTGACCAATATTCTTTTTTAGATGTGAACTCTTACAAGCCTACAGATTATTCTTTGGATATGTTTAATGCAGGTGAATTGTTAAACAATGGTAGTTCATTTGTAAGTTATTCTGGATACAACCATTTGGGTAAAGTTCAAAGGAAGCGTTCTACTATTGATGATTTCTTGAATGATCCAACTAAGCGTGCTTTGCCGGCTTATCAGCCAACTTATTTTGCGGCTTGGGTTCAGGATAAGTTTGTTTTCAAAGATTTAATTGTAAGGGTGGGTGTTCGTTTGGAGCGTTTTGATGCAAACCAACCTGTATTGAAAGATCCTTATTCAGTTGTGCCAGTATATACAGTTGGGGAGGTAAGAGCCGGAACTATGGGTATCGATCCTTCAAATATACCAACTACCATTGGAGATAAATTTATTCCTTATATAGATAAAGATGCAAATCAACAAACTGCTGGGTTATCAGGATCAAAGATTTATGGTTACCGCGATGGAACCAAATGGTATGATAAAAATGGCAACCCTATAACCGACCCATCTCAAATTAAATCAGAAGCAAAAACAAATAGGAATACACCAATTTTAGTTGATCCTAAAAATCCTAATTTACCAACTTCGGCCTCTTTTACAGATTACAAGCCCGACCTTAAATTATTGCCACGTATTTGGTTCTCATTCCCAATATCAACTACCTCGCAATTTTTTGGTACTTATGATATCTTGGCTCAAAGACCTAATGCAAACGTTGGACAAATTGATGACTATTTCTTTTTGCAAAATCGCCAAGGTTCTGCCATTGCAAATCCTGATTTGAAAATGCAAACCAAAACGGATTATGAAATTGGTTTCCGTCAGCAAATTGGTCAAGATGCAGCTTTGGCAATTATTGCTTCTTACAGTGAAATTAGAAATATGACGCAATTGTATCAATATGTGCAGTCGTGGCCAAATGATTATACCACCTATGGTAATTTAGACTTTTCAACTGTAAAAAGTATTGGTTTAGAATATACAGTAAGAGATTTAGGTAATGTTACTATTACAGCTAATTATCAGTTGATGTTTGCTGATGGTACTGGTTCCAATCCAAATACCAGTGCGGCATTAATCTCAGTTGGTTTGCCGTCATTACGTACGCTAACACCAATGGATTTTGACACACGCCATACCTTAAAAACTATTTTTGATTACCATTACAAAGAAGGAAAAGATTATAATGGCCCGATTGTAAACGGTAAAAAGATTTTTGAAAATGCCGGTTTCAATTTAGCATTTACTGCTTATTCTGGTCGCCCTTACACCCAAGATTTGAACCCAACTCCTGGAGGTGTTCAATCTGGTGTTGTGGTAAGAAGCCCGATTAAAGGAACGCCAAACGGAGCAAATTTGCCAGCACAGTTTAATTTAGATTTAAACGTTGACAAAAACTTTATTTTCAAGAAAAAGAAAATTGATGGAAGCACCACCATGTATAGATTACGTGCATTCATAATGGTTCAAAACTTATTAAATACAGCTAATGTTACTTCGGTATATAGGTATACTGGTTCTGCATACAACGATGGTTTCTTAGCCTCCCCGGCTTCACAGGAACAAAAAGAAGTTGCAACCAATCAGCAATCATACATTGACCTATACAATTTGAGAATGATCAATCCAGATAGGTTTGCTCCACCAAGAATTGTACGTTTAGGAATGGCCTTATATTTCTAGATTAATTTAATTACTTTATTAAAGAAAACGACAATGAAAAAGAAAAATAATTATTTTTTGAAATACACTTTTCTTGCAATAAGCTTAGTTTTAATAGGCTTTCAAGGTTTTGCAGAGGAGAATATTGGTTTGCAAAAAACTGCTAAATCAACCTTATTAAAAAAAGGAGCTGGATGTGCTCAAGCTACCCAACAAAAAGATTTGGATTTAAACAATGTACGTACCGTTATTTTAAACGGTGGTGATATGTGGTGGAATTTGCAAAATGCACGTTACGAAATTCCAAAAGTAGAAACTGGCCAAACTAAAAAGCACTCGCTATTTTCTGGTGCATTGTGGATTGGTGGAATTACTCAAGGTAACTTGAAGATTGCGGCACAAACTTATCGCCAAAGTGGTAGTGATTATTACCCAGGTGCTTTACAAATTGCAAATGCTTCTATTTCTGCCGACAGGTGCAAGTATTATGATAAAATTTGGAAAGTAACCTTAGCTGAAATTGAAGAGTTTCAAAGTAATGATGACAAAGCAAATCCAATTGAGGCAATTAAGACTTGGCCTGGAAATGGCGATAAGGTGCTCGGTGAAGCAGCATTCCTAGCTCCTTTTTATGATAGTAATAACGATGGAGATTATCAAACTACAGATGGAGACTTTCCAACCTTTGACCAAAACGTAATAACTAATATCCCAGATATGATGTTATTTACCATTTATAATGACAAAGGAAATATTCACTCAGAAACTGAGGGTTTGCCTATTGGATTGGAATTACATACCCAAAGTTTTGCTTACGCTACCAACGATGAAATTAATAACATGACATTTTATAGAACTACTATTTTTAACCGTAGTTCCGAAACAATTGATAGCTGTGTGTTTGGTCAATGGGTAGATGCCGACTTGGGTAATTATTCGGATGATTATGTGGAGTGTGATGTGAAAAGAAATTTGGGTATATGTTATAATGGTGATGACAATGATGAGGGTATTTTGGGTTACGGTTTGAACCCACCTAGTGTTGGTGTGAATTTTTTTGAAGGACCACAAAGAATTGTTGGAAATGATACCTCAGAAATTGGCCTAACCAAGTTTGTGTATTATAACAACGACTTTTCGGTAACAGGAAATCCAAGTAGACCAGAGCATTACTGGAATTACTTGAATGGAAGATGGAAAGATGGTTTAAATATTTCTTATGGAGGCAATGGTAGAGGAGGTTCTGATACTGCTAGCTTTATGTTTCCTGGAAAAACAGACCCATCTGGTAGAGCAGATTGGACAGAAAGAATCGCTGGAAATAACCCTGGGGATAGAAGGTTTTTACAAACTGCAGGTTCATTTAGTTTGTTACCAGGATCAAAAAATCAAGTAACTGTAGCTGTTGTATGGGCAAGGGGTACCACCGGAGGTGCAACCGGATCATTCAATTTGTTAAAAGAAGCATCTGATAAAGCTTATGTGCTATACAAAAATAACTTTAATATAGTTGATGGACCTAGGGTTCCAAAGTTAGAAATAGTTGAATTGGATCAAGAAATTATACTTAACATAGTAAATTACAATGTTACCGAGAATTATTCGGATTCATCTGCAGGTTTGTGTTCAAGTAAAACTAAATATAAATTTCAAGGGTATCAAATATTTCAATTAAAGAAAAACTCTGCGCCAAGTAATTTATATAATTTAGACGAGGCAGTTGAAATTGCTCAGTGTGATGTTCAGGATGGAAATTCAAAGATTGTAAATATTGTAAACGATGCGGACCTTGGCAGTGTTAAAAAGATTATGGTTAATGGCAGTGATAAAGGCATTATTCATAGTTTTAAAATTAGCAAGGACGTATTTTCAAAATTATCGGATCAATCATTGGTTAACTTCCAGAGTTATTATTTCTACCTAGTTGCTTATGCCAGTGCTACCAATTGCGTAGATGAAGCTACTCAATATTTGGCAGGTCGTAAAATGATAGACGGAACGGCAATTGCAGTTTGGACAGGAATACCACACAAAGCTACTCCTCATCAGCAAGGAACCGTATTAAACGCTGCCTGGGGTGATGGACCAGAAATTACCAAATTAGAAGGTATTGGAAATGGTGGAAACGCAATTACTTTGTCTCAAGCTACAATTGAAAAAGCTTTAATAGCTCCTTATTTTGTTCCAACACCTACTTATGAGAAATCTAAGGGTCCGGTTATCATTAAGGTAATAGATCCCTTTAAGGTTCCAAAAGCAGACTTTGAATTAAAATTAATTGATAATTCTAAATCAACTGTAAAAAGAGATAGCTTAACAAAAGACAGCACTATTTGGATATTGGAAAATATTAAACCAACAACCATAGCTGATTTTAAGAATAATTCATCCTACAGGTTATTGGATGGTTATGTAAAAATAAAAATTATTGATGCTTCAGATTTAACGCCATATGACACGGTACAATATGCAAATGAGTTTGTAACTGTAAATTCGAATAAGTATAGGTATTCTGGTACAGCAAATTGTGTTCAGGTAGCATTTAGTGAAAAAACCATTGGTACACCAAACGAGCAAGTATTTGAAGATATGGGCTTGAGCGTTAATATTAATCAACCTATAGCTCCTGGTGATCCTACAAATGAAACGGATGATGCAAATGGTTATATTTCATCATCCATTGAATTCAGTAATCCGAATAATAGGTGGTTAGTAGGAGTTCCAGATGAGATTGGATCCCAGGTGCCTTTTAATTGGATTAGAGCCGGTAATACAGGCACACCAAATTTTGCAAATCCTTACGAGCATGATTTTGCAGATGCCAATAAGTCACCAATTGATCCTAGAAGGCAATATAACAAGGTGATAGATGGAACTTGGGCTCCTTATTCATTGTGCGCAAGGGTTATAACCCCAACCCCAACTTATGGTCCAGCTTGGTCTGCAGGTACTGGAGGATATTCAACAGACAATCCTTTAACAGACTTAAGAAGTGTTTCTGTATTCATTACACCAGATAAGAGATATTGGTCGAGATGCGTAGTAATTGAAGCGGGAGAAAATACATCATTAAATATTGGTGGAGCTATAAAAATGCAAAGAAGAAAATCTCCTTCAGTTGGCAAAGATGGTAAACCAGATGGCGATGGCTTTGGAAAAGGTTGGTTCCCTGGTTACGCAATTAATAAGGAAACTGGAGAGCGCTTAAACATCATGTTTGCTGAAGACTCTTCATTGCCGTTAGAAAATGGAGCGGATATGATTTGGAATCCTACTAGCACATTGGTTTCGGGAACTTTAGGTGGGTTAAATTATATATTTGGAGGTAAGCACCACATCTACGTAATGGGCTCTAAAGATTTCCGTACAAGCCCTACAGGTCCGATTCAATATGCCGGACCTCGTTATGATGAAGGTGTTAGCTATACTGATTTGCTTAACAAAATTGAGGCAGTGCAGAGTGTTACTTTGAATATGCGTAAATTATATTCTCAGGCTATGTGGGTGAGTATGACTTTGGTTTCGCCAAAAACATTCTTAGGTGATAACACAACTAATGGAGGTATCCCTTGCGACGTTAGGATTAACATCAACGTGAAACGTCCTTATGCTAGCTTAAATTTATCTGCCACTGATACTATTTTGAATAAAGGATTACCATTATATTCTTTCTCTACAACGGGCATTTCGCCAACTATAGGTGAGAAGCAGGCTGGTAAAACTGCCCTCGATATGGTAGCTGTTTCACCAAATCCTTATTATGCGTATGCTGGATATGAAGATCCAGGTAATCAATTGGATCAACGCGTTAAAATCATTAACCTTCCCCAAAAATGTGTTATTTCAATCTATACCCAAAGTGGATTTTTGGTTAGAAGAATTAAGAAGGATGATGATGTAAATACCTATTTGGATTGGGATTTGAAAAATGATGCTAAAGTGCCAATTGCAAGTGGAGTTTATTTGGTTCATATTTATGCAGACGGAATTGGAGAAAGAGTTGTTAAATGGTTTGGGATTATTCGTCCTGCCGATTTTGATACATTCTAAATTAATATTCACTCAAACTTTGAAATCATATTAAAATGAAGAAAGATATTATAAAATTTGGTTTACTTGGGATGCTAGCGTTGGCAGGTAATTCCTACGCGGGCAATCCAGAGCGTTCTGGTGGAGCTGGGGTAACACAATTAAATGTTAATCCTTATGCCAGAAGTTCTGGATACGGAGGAACAAACACTGCATCAGTAAGAGGAATTGAAGCCTTTAATTTAAATATAGCAGGATTAGCTTACTCTAAAAAAACCGAGGTGGTTTTCTCAAGAATGAGTTATTTGCAAGGCGCAGGTGTAAACATAAATAACTTTGGATTTTCCCAAGTATTAGGTGAAAATGGCGATGGTGGAGTTATTGGTTTGGGTTTTGCTTCATGGGATTTTGGAAGTATTCCAATTACAACCTTTGATAACCCTAACGGCACCTTGCCAACTTTTAGTCCTGTTGTGTTAAACGTTGGTGCTGCTTATGCAAAAAAATTCTCAAATAGTATTACTGGTGGATTTTTATTGAGAATTATTTCTGAGGGTTTACAAGACGTAAAAGCCACCGGTGTGGCCTTTGATTTTGGTATTCAATACCAAACTTCTTTGAACCCAAAGAAACAAAGCAATAAGATTAAAAAGGAAGATTTTAGAATAGGTATTTCTATGAGAAACATTGGTCCAGATTTAACGTATTCTGGTCCTGGACTTTCTTTCCGTTCTATTAATGCGGCTACTGGTGCAGATAGAAAAGCTTATTTCGCTGGCGATAAATTTAATTTACCTACTCTAGTAAATATCGGTTTAGGTTATGATATGCGCTTAGACAAATCAGCTGATACTTATTTCCACCGTTTAACAGGTTCATTTAACTTTAATTATAATGCCTTTCAATCTAATGTTTATGGCTTAGGGTTTGAATACGCTTACAAAGAAATGGCCATGTTGAGAGTTGCTTATAACTACACCAATGATGCGCAACCATTCAGCAAAAACATGAGTGATCCTCAATACCTAGATCCCATTTATGGGTTATGGACTGGTGTAACTTTTCAGTTGCCAATATCTAAAAATGGTACAGCAATGGCAATTGATTATTCTTATGCGCCAACTCGTATTTTTAATGGAATGCATACCTTGGGAATAAGGTTAACCGTAGGAGGTAAAAAGGGATAAAAATTACTATATTTGAAACTAATTAAGGAACGTTTGGCCTCGTGCTAAACGTTTCTTTTATTTTATATCACTATAACAAAATCGAATTTTATGTCAGATATTAATTTTGTAACCAAAGAAGGTTTAGAGAAATTGAAAGCCGAATTAAACGATCTTAAAAAGGTTCAACGTCCTTTTATAACTAAGCAAATTGCCGATGCAAGAGATAAAGGAGATTTAAGTGAAAATGCAGAATACCATGCAGCCAAAGAAGATCAAGGTTTATTGGAAGCGAAGATTTCAAAAATGGAAAATTTAGTTTCTGTTTCAAGAATCATTGATGAAACCAAATTAAATACTAGCAAGGTAATGATGCTTACAAGGGTGCGTGTACTCAATCACAATTCAAAAAAAGAAATCTGGTACACTTTGGTTAATGAAAAAGAAGCAGACCTTAAGTCGGGTAAGATATCCTTTAAATCGCCTATTGGACTGGGTTTGATGAATAAAAAAGTAGGGGAGTTTTGTGATGTGATGGTGCCTGCAGGTCAAATCAAATTGGAAGTTTTAGAAATAACCTTATAATTTATGCCAAGTATTTTTACCAAAATAATCAATGGAGAAATACCTTGTTTTAAAGTTGCAGAAACTTCTGAATTTTTAGCCTTTCTAGATATACGTCCACTTACCAAAGGGCACACTTTAGTCATCCCTAAAAAGGAAGTTGATTACATTTTTGATTTGGATCAAACCGAATTTGCTGGATTACATTTATTTTCTAAGATAGTTGCCGAGGGTATTAAAAAAGCAGTGCCTTGTATACGAGTTGGCGTGTGTGTGATGGGATTAGAAGTGCCGCATGCGCACATTCATTTGATACCATTTTCTAATTTGGAAGAGATGAATTTTGCCAACCCAAAGTTGGTGTTTACTAATGAAGAAATGGCAGCCATTGCCGATGAAATAGCGCTGCAATTGCCAAAATAACGAGCTATTTTTTCTTTATTTTAGTTGGATTTTGTGTAACAAAAGCTTCCCATGAGGAGTTTTTTTTCTTGCTAGGAATTTTGCTTTTCCCTTTACTTTCTAATGCTGGTATCTTTAAACTCTTTTGCATAAAATGGCAATAAGCTGCCGCTAAGCCATCTGTTGCATCAGAGTATTCATTATTGTATTCAAATTTTAGTTGTTGCATTAAGCTGGCAGCAACTTGGTCTTTTGAAGCATTTCCATTACCTGTAACGGCCAATTTTATTTTTTTAGGCGCATATTCCACCACAGCTAATTCTCTGCTCATAGCGGCTGCAATTGCTACTCCTTGAGCCCTGCCTAATTTGAGCATACTTTGTACATTTTTGCCATAAAAGGGTGCCTCAATAGCTAGTTCATCTGGGTGGTATTCATCAATTAGCCCAACTGTGCGCTCAAATATCTTTTTTAATTTTAGCGCATAGTCATCATATTTATCCAGTTTAAGAACACCCAAGCTAAGTACAACTGCCTTTTTTCCTGTGGTTTGGATAACGCCATACCCCATAACCGTAGTGCCTGGATCTATGCCAAGGATGATTCTTTCTTGTATGGATTTGCTTTCTGTCAAAATCTCATTTGGTTTACGGTGAATGTATGCGTTATTTTGTCAAACATAGTTAATGCTAACCTTTGTTTCAAACAACCCAATATCAAAAAGCAATTAAAATTGCGAAAAATGTTTTAGTACTGGTACTAACGGTATTTATTTTTTACAAATTAATTTACGCTTATCATATCAATTCGCTTTTTCAACGCTTTGAGCTCAAACAGCAAATTGGGTCAATTTATTGGTTGCTTGTAGCCTCATTTTTGCTCATTTTTAATTGGGGTATAGAGGCATTGAAATGGAAATTGCTCATTCAAAAATATGAACCTATTGATTATAAAACTGCCATAAAAGCCATCCTATCTGGCGTTACTCTGAGTGTTATTACCCCAAATCAAATTGGAGATTTTGCAGGAAGAGTGATTCATTTGGAGGTGCTAAATAAGATTAAAGGTTCATTGGTTGCTGTAATTGGTCATACTGCTCAAGTTATTATTACCTTGTTTTTTGGACTTTTCTCTTTATCGTTTTTTAGTGAGCAACTCTTGGGCTACCGGTATTTATTGCCTTTGGGTTATGGAATTATTTTTCTGTTGATTTTGGTGTACTTAAATCTAAGTTTAGTTTACAACAAAATAAAAAAGCTTACATGGTTTGTAAGGTTTGAACAATATGTAAATGTTTTTGGTGCCTATAATCGCCAAGAATTGGGCTTATTATTATTGTTGTCGTTTCTGCGTTACACTGTTTTTTTAACCCAATATTATTTGTTGCTGCGGTTTTTTAAAGTTGATATTGATTTTTTTTCTGCTTTGGCTTGTATCATCGCCACATTTTGTGTTCAGTCGGTAGTGCCTTCATTTCTGCTATTAGAAATAGGCTTGCGCGGGGCAACTGCTTTGATGTTTTTTAGTTTATATAGTATGAACCAAGAAGGAATTTTACTTGCTGCATATTGTTTGTGGATAGTAAACATGTTGTTTCCCGCTATATTGGGCATGTATTTTATTTATAAGGTTCGGTCATGAGTATTTGGGAAATTTCTTGTTATATTTTAGCAATAGGATATGCCTGCCTCATTATTTTTTATTATATGGGTTGGTTACTCATCCCTAAACAAAAAGCAAGTGTTTTGTTTGAACCAAAAATAGCTTTTAGTATTTTAGTTGCAGCGAGAAACGAGGAAGCTTCAATCCAAAATTGTTTAGGATCTATCATTCAACAAAATTACCCATCTTCGCTTTTTGAAATCATTGTTATAAATGATCATTCAAATGATAAAACAGCAAAAATTGTAGAAGAGATAATTGCCTCCAATCCTATCATAAATATTCGGTTAATAGACGCGGAATTGGCAGGTTTTTCGGGTAAAAAAAATGCAATAACGGCGGGTATTTCAATAGCCAATTTCGATTTGATAGTGCTTACCGATGCAGATTGCACGCGAGGTAATTTATGGTTAAGTAGCCTGGACAGTTTTGTTCAACAGAAATCAGTAAAAATGATATATGCGCCAGTTTTCTTTCATGCAGCCACCATGTTTGAAAAGTTTCAATCTTTGGAGTTTGCCGGTTTAGTAGGCATTGGAGGAGCTGCTATACAATTAAAGAATCCCAATATGTGTAGTGCGGCCAATTTAATTTTTACCAAGGATGCTTTTAATGAAGTTGGGGGGTATTTAAATAATGAACATGTTGCCAGTGGCGATGATGAGTTTTTGTTGCACAAGATTTTTAAAAAATATCCTGATGATGTGTATTTTTTAAAAGATGAAAGGGCAATTGTTTATACTTCACCTAATGGAAGTATGGAGCAATTAACCCAACAAAGGCGTCGGTGGGTTTCAAAGAGTACAAAGTATGAAGAACGCCATATTACTGCCATTTTGGTTGGGGCTTATTTCTTTAATTTAAGCATGTTATTAAATGTTATTATGAGCATTTTTTATGAAGGATTTTGGCAGGTAGGTTTGACCCAACTTTTGATAAAAATGTTTGCAGAAGGATTGATATTGGGATCTATCTTACACTTTTTTAAACGTAAACAATTACTTTTATTGATGCCATTGGTTCAGCCATTTCATATTTTATATGTTATTATTATTGGTATTTGGGCTAATGTAAACACTTATACTTGGAAGGAGAGAGAATTAAAATGATACCAGAAATAGATGATTTGGAGTTTGATATTTTAAACTGCCTGTATTTTGTTGAACCATTCGATAAAATTTTAGAGGAAGTATCTTATCCCCCTAATGTGGTTGCAGATGCACTTAAAACTTTGATCCATAAAAAAATGGTTTCTGTGATGAAATGGGAGGAGGAATTTGGTGATTATAGGCGCAGCTTTATTTATGATACAGATAACATGCGTGCATTTTCCTATTTGGCAACCAAAGAAGGCTTGTTGGCGCATAACTCAAGGTAAATTTTAATACTATGCTTCAGAAATGCCGCGGCATTGTGCTTAATACAATCAATTATTCAGAGAACAGTGTAGTGCTAAAATGCTATACCGATTTATTTGGCATGCAAAGCTATTTAATCAATGGCGTTAAGGGGAAAAAGGGTGCAATTAAACCATCTCATTTGTTGCCACTGTCATTACTAGAATTAGAGGTTTATCACCAGCAGAATAAAAATTTGCAACGAATTAAAGAATTGAGATGCATCCCTGTTTTAAATCATCTTCATTTCGAACTGCATAAAAGTACCTTAGCATTATTTATGGCCGAATTGCTTACCAAAAGTTTAAGAGAAGAAGATCAAATTGATGCACAAATGTTTGGGTTCTTATTTCATTCGGTTCAAATAGCCGATTTAACGCAAGGGTCTTTGCGCAATTTCCCCGTGTATTTTATGGTACAATTAAGCAAATATTTGGGCTTTTTTCCTAAAGCTAATTATGGTTTGGACACACCCGTGTTTAGTTTGCAAGAAGGCCTATTTGTTGCAGATGCGCCAAATGCGAGTGATTATTGCAGAGAGCCATTGGCAGGGGTTTTGGCTCAGTTTATTGACATGAATTTTGAAGAGATTCAATTGGTAGAATTACCTGCCAATTTGCGCAGAGAATTGTTGAATAAAATGATTCGGTATTACCAATTACACTTGATGCTATTTAGTGAACTAAAATCACCTGCGGTTTTACATGAGGTGTTAAATTAATAATTGTATTTTTGTTTAAATAATAGAAACAAATTTTTGATTGTGAGAATGATTAAGACTAGGATGTTGTTTTTGCCAATTTGCCTTTTGTTGTGTTTAAACCTAAGTGCTCAAAAGGAAATAATGGATATAAACCTAAAGGGAAGGTTGTTTCGTTTTGAGAAGGTAAAGGGCCAATGGCTTGATCCAAGAAATGTGGATGTTTGGGTTCCTCATGATTTTGATTCATCTGGAAAAACCCGGTATGCGGTGCTCTACATGCATGATGGTCAAAACTTATTTTTACCCGGTAATTCATTTGGCGGCATGGAATGGGGTATTGATGAAATAATGGATAGTTTGATGAGGAATAACATTATCAAACGAACCATTGTGGTGGGTATATGGAACTCGCCAAAAAGATTCCTAGAATACAATCCTGAAGATGCATTTAAAAAGTTAGATAGTTTAAATAAAAGTAAACTAGCAAGAGAGAGAGGGGGTAGTACTTTGGCAAATATTTATTTGTCATTTATTTTTGATGAGCTCAAACCCATAATAGATAGTACATTCCCCACCAAGCCAGAAATGAAAAACACCTTTATGATGGGATCAAGCATGGGAGGATTAATTTCTTTGTATGCCTTATGCAAACGTTCTGATCAATTAAAAGGTGTTGCATGTATTTCCACCCATTGGCCTGTTAGTTTAAAAGAAAATAATGCAAGCATAGCTCAGTCGTACATAAATTATTTTGCTCGACATTTGCCAAATCCTAAACAGCATAAATTGTACTTTGATCATGGAACAAGCACCTTAGATGCTTGGTATGAACCCTACCAATTATACATGGATAGTTTATGCAGAGAAAGTGGTTATGAACCCCCCAAAGATTTTATGAGTTTAAGTTTTCCTGGTGAACCTCATAATGAAATAGCCTGGCGCAAAAGAGCAGCCATTCCACTCAGATTTTTGCTTCAACCTTAATGCATAAAAACCTTTTGTAGGTATTGATTTCTCCTTGTAGTTAATACTTGGTTAAGTTCTCACGCATTTTGCGGGCATGATTTGCAGAATAGCCAAAGTATATTAGCAAGCCTAAAACCAACCAAATTCCAGCACTTAATAAGGTAGGCAATGGCAAACTAATGATCATTGCCAAACAAATTACCATCCCAAGAATAGGAACCAACGGAACTAATGGCGTTTTGAATGGACGTTCCATAGTAGGTTCCTTCTTACGCATAATAATAATACCAAGGCAAACCAGAACAAATGCAAACAGCGTTCCAAAGCTGGTTAAATCACCTGCAACGGAGCCTGGAATAAATGCAGCAAATGCACCTACAAATATTAATAATATCCAATTTGCTTTATAAGGAGTTTTGAATTTTGGATGTAATTCGCTGAAAGCTTTTGGTAGTAAACCATCTTTACTCATACTAAAAAATACCCTACTTTGCCCCATCAACATCACCAAAATTACCGAAGAAAAACCTGCCAAAATAGCAACAGTAACACTAGTTCCAAGCCATTCATAGCCTTTCATGTAAGTTTGAATAGCATAAATTACTGAGGCCTCTTTTCCAGCTGTTTTAAATTCTTGCCAATTTGCAACACCTGTTAAAACGTGTCCGAATAAAATATAAAGTATGGTACAAATAACCAATGATCCCAAGATTCCAATTGGCATATCGCGTTTAGGATTTTTTGCCTCCTGGGCAGCGGTACTTACTGCATCAAATCCAATGAAAGCAAAGAACACAATTGCAGCTCCACCTAATACACCGCCCCAGCCATGTTTAAAGAATCCTTCATGCCCCAATGTTCCTTCTGGTATCATAAATGGTGTGTGGTTTTCTGGTTTAATAAACTGCCATCCTAAAACAATAAAAAGCAAAACGATGGCAACTTTTATAAATACAATAATGGTATTAACCATAGCCGATTCTTGGGTTCCTTTAATGAGCAATAAAGTAAGTGCCAATAAAATTATTAATGCTGGTGCATTGATAAATCCATGAGTCACTTGAACCAAACCTTGTTGGGCACTGCCTAAATTTTCATAAACTTCCTCTGTTATAAATAATTCGCCATTCTTTAAATGATGCGTTAAATCTGCATTGCTTGCAATTAATTGGTCTATGCTACTTTGGTCAACTACTTTCTTTAAGGTTTCAAAGGGTGAGTGGCACCATTCATAAGGTATGACCCCTCCAAGCAGGTTATTTAAATATTCGCTCCAAGCAATTGCTACCGTTGCCGCTCCTAAGGCATATTCCATAATTAAAGCCCAGCCAATAATCCATGCCATTAACTCTCCCATTGTAACGTAAGAGTATGCATAGGCACTTCCTGCAATTGGAATCATTGCCGCAAATTCTGCATAACAAATACCAGCAAATGCACAGCCAACTGCCGCTACTATAAAACTCATAGTAACCGCTGCACCTGCTGCTTCTGCTGAGGCTGCCGCGGTTCTAACAAAAAGGCCTGCACCTATAATTGCTCCCACTCCTAAGGCAACCAAATTGGCCGCGGTAAGTGTGCGTTTTAATTGCGACCCATCGTGGTGCTTTAAAAGATCTTGTAATGATTTGGTATAAAAGAAACTTGACATAGATTTAAACTAATTTGTAGGGCAATATAATCAAATTTAGAAAAAATGGTAAAAACATAAAAAAATAACGTTTTACTTTAAAATTAAACAAAAAAAACTGAGTCATTTTGACTCAGTTTTTAAAATATTATATCTTAGTTATTTAACAATCTTTCGAACAATTTGCTCGTTGCCACTTTGTATTTGCAATAAGTAAATTCCTTGAGGATATTGCACCATGTCGAGTTTTAACGGGTTAATACCTTTTTGTAGTTGAGTGTTTTCTTCAAAAATAATTTTACCAGTTACATCTATTAACCGCAAGCAAGCAGGCTGAGAAATTTTACTTTGAAGATCTATTTGTAAAACCTGTTCCACTGGAATAGGATAAATTGAACCAATGGATATCTGGTTTGTTTTTACACCAGTTGCATTACTCACCACAATAGAATCGCAATGCATATCCGAACAAGAATCAATGCTATTTAATACACTTAAACAAACACTATAGGTGCCATTTTGCAAATAAGTATGTTGCCCACTTTCATCGTTGCTATATGAGCCATCTCCGAAATTCCAATTATTGATAACACCTGAACCTGAAAAGCTAGTGAATTCAAAATTGCCCGGGTTTGTGGCATCTGGTGTATATGAATAATCAGCATTACATTGTTGTTGGGTTACATTTCCAGGAAATAAAATATTTACACAAAATGAACTGCTGCAATTGGTATCTAATGTATTTACAACATAAAGGCAGGCAAGGTGCAAGCCGGGTGTTACAAAATTATGCTCCGCATTAGTGGTAGTAACGGGTGCTCCGCCATCAAATACCCAACGGTATTGTAAAGGACTACCAAGTGAATGATTGATAAAACGGTAATTACTACTGGTACCAATGCGCTCATAATCAAAAACAGCTACGCAAGTAATTGATTTATTATTGCCTGTATTAAAGGTTTTGCAAGTGGTGCTTTTACAAAGTGTGTCTTTGTTGCTGTTAATATTGTATATGGTTAAACAAATAGTTTTTGAATCCAAAGAAGCAAAGTAATGAATTGGATTACAATTGTCGGAAGAAGTTCCATCTCCAAAGTTATAAACACATCTAGTATGAGTGCCTGGAGATACGTCTGCAAATCTTACATAATGAGGATTTGATCCAATACTATCACTTTTAATAATATTAAAATTTGCATTGCAGGGAGAATGTGTATCAATTTTGATGGTTTGGCATTGCGTTTCTGCACAACTAGAATCCTTTCTTGTTACAGTTAGGCAAACAGTATAAGTGCCATTATTTGCATAAGTATGTGTTTTGAACCTACCATAAGTAGCTGCAGACCCATCACCAAATGTATATTTGTAAATATAATTAGTATCACTGGTATTGGCTTCAAAACTGTAGGTTCGAGCCAAAGTATTGCTGGCAATTCTAGTGAAAGATGCGGTGCAAATTGTACCTACCTTGATGCTATCACATTTTGTTTGCTGGCAACTAGAATCTTTCTTCATTACCTTTAAACAAACATAATATTTACCTGTATGTGCATAGTTACGGAAAGTTAACCTAGCATCTGATCCTGTTCCATCTCCAAAGGTCCATAAGTATCTATAATTGGTATCGTTTAGCGTTGCCGAGAAATAATATTTCAAGGTAATTGCAGGATCTTTTTGTTTTGTCCAAGCTGCATTACAAGTTATGTTCGAGCCAAAAACAATCGTATCGCAGAAGGTTTGGGTGCAAGTTGTATCTTTTTTGGTCACCTTTAAACAAACAATATAAGCACCAGTATGCGGAAAGGTGTGAAAGGTAACCCTAGCATCTGATCCCGTTCCATCACCAAAAGTCCATATGTATCTATAATTGGTGTCGTTTAAGTTAGCCATGAAATAATATTTTAAGGCAGAATTTGGATCTTTTTGTTTTGTCCAAGTGGCATTGCAAGGATTTTGAGCACCGCTGTTGCTGAACCAAATAAGTGCTAAAAGAAATAATAAAAATTTGAGTGACAAGAGTTTTTTCATGAGTTTTATAAAATAAACATGTAGAAATTAAACTAAAATATAAAGCAAGATAATATTTATTTAGCTGATTTCCAATAAAATTATCTTAAAATTTAGACGGAAGTCTAATATTCAATAACCAATTTAATCTACTCAACAAAGTCTTCCTTTTCAACCTGCCCATTCGAAAATTTCGCACAATCCATTTCTATACTTATTGGACTTTGAGGAGGTGTCCATTCATTGATTATTTGAATTAAATTTGGGGTTGAGGTAACCTTTTGCATATAGTTTGCCCAAATAGGCATAGCCATTGCAGAGCCCGAGCCAAGTTCCATGGTTCTAAAGTGAATGGCTCTATCTTCCCATCCAACCCAACAACCAGAAACCAAAGTAGGTGTAATACCAATAAACCAACCATCACTGTAGTTTTGGGTAGTACCTGTTTTGCCACCCACTGCACCTGGAATTTTATATTGATATTTAATTTTTGCAGCCGTTCCATTGGTGGTAACTTTCTCAAGCATTTTGCACATCACGTAAGCTGTTTGTTCGCTTAAAGCTTCTTGTGTAATTGGCAGGTTTTCAAAAATTACATTGCCATTTTTATCTACAATTCTGCTCAGGTAATTCGGTTTGATCCAAACGCCTTTGTTAGCAAATGTTGAGAAGGCACCTACCATTTCATAAACCGAAATATCCGCCGTACCCAATGCAGAGGAAGGGTAGGGTTCAATTTTGCTTGTTACGCCCATTTTGTGCGCCATTTCAATTACGTTCTTAATACCATCGTCGCCAAGCATTTTCAAAACATTTAAACAAATCAAGTTAATAGATAATTGCAAGCCTCTGTACATGGTCATTTCAGGTAAATCATACTTGGTATCTGCATTGCCCGGGTTATAATCTGGATACCCTGCAAAACTAACAGGTTTATCTGGAATCATCATGCATGGAGAAAACCCATTGTCTACTGCAACAGTATAAACAAATGGCTTAAAGGTTGAACCTACTTGTCTTTTAGCCGATGAATTTACATGGTCGTATTTAAAATAATTGTAGTTTTGACCCCCAACCCAAGCTTTAATTTTGCCTGTTTGAGGATCCATACTCATAAAGCCACATTGCATAAAGTATTTGTAATATTTTATGCTGTCCATTGGAGTCATTACGGTATCAATTTCACCTCTGGTATAGGAGAATACCCTCATTTTAACTAGGGTATTAAATTCACGTTGAATCTCAGCATCCGATTTTTTAAGCTCCTTTGCAATACGGTATCTATCACTGCGTTTCATGCCACTAACCAATACCTCCTTGAATTCACCCCACGGGGCTCTTCCTTTCCAATGTGCGAGGAATTTCTTTTGCTGTTCTTTTAATTGAGCCTCCACAGTTTGTTCTGCTATTAACTGCATAGTAGGGTTGATGGTTGTATAAATTTTTAATCCATCTTTATAAAGGTTGTAACCATTTTCTTCGCACCAATCCATTAATTCAATTCGAAGGGTCTCTCTAAAATAGGTGGCCAAACCTTCATTATGACTTTCTTCTTGGAAAGTGAGTTCAATAGGCTGCGATTTCATAATGGTGCAAGAATCACTGCTGATGAAATTTGCTTTTCCCATTTGGTTCAAAACGGTATTTCTTCTTCTTAAAGCATTTGCAGGATTTCTTATTGGGCTATATAATGTTGGCGCTTTAAGCATGCCAACCAATAAGGCAGATTCTTGTGCATTGAGTGCTTGAGGTGTTTTGCCGAAAAAAGTTTTAGAAGCACTTCCAATACCAAATGAATTGCTCCCAAATTCAACCGTATTCAAATACATGGTGAGTATTTCATCTTTGGTATAGCGTTGCTCAATTAAAACGGCTGTGACCCATTCTTGAATTTTAGTAACTGCTTTGTCTACGATACTTCTAAAACGTTTTCTAGGATATAAGTTTTTTGCAAGCTGTTGCGAAATGGTACTGCCTCCTTGTTGCTTTCCAATTAAATTATACAAAATCATGGTAAAAAGCCTACTGTTATCAATCCCACTGTGTTCGTAAAATCGAATGTCTTCTGTAGCAATAAGGGCATTAATAAGTTGAGGACTTAACTCTTCATAGTTTACATTACTTCTATTTTGTAAATAGTACTTACCTAAAATGCTGCCATCATCGGCATAAATTTCACTTGCAAGCTGAGTGGTAGGATTTTCTAATTCTTCAATTGGTGGCAATTGTCCAAACCAACCCATGGCAATTACAGTAACCAATGAGGCTAGCAGGAATAGGCCCGCAAAGGCTCCTACCCAAATCCATTTGATGAATTTCCAATACGGGCTTTTAAAAAAGTAATCTTTCCAGTTCATTTTTTTGGTTTAAGTTGTTCTTCTTGGTTTTTGTAAAATTCAACAAATTTTTCAACTTTATTTTCTTTCAGCACCTTTTTAAAGTTTTTGGTAGAGATAATATATTCTGGTGTTACCAAAGAATATTTTAACTTTTTGTTTTTAAAGTCGGTTGATTGCAAGGTTTTTATATAATCAGAGGCACTTTTATAATTAGGAAATTCGCGAACAGTAATTAATTGAAATCCCTCATTACTCATAATGGCATTGACTTTTAAATTATTTTCTTCAGAATAGGCTTCATTGAAATTTGCATACTGAGAAGTAAAATCTGTTAGGTCAATTTTACTGTCTTTTATAGCAAAAACATAATAAAAAGGAGTCTCGGTTTCAAGGTCAAATTCTAACCCTGTTACACTGCTATCTTTGCCTGCAAAGGCTACTTTTTTATCTTGTCTATTAATTATCTCCAAATAATCGTCGGCTGTTTTTGCAACATCTAATCCTTTATGCGTTGAACTAACTTCTTCTAATGCTTTTTTAAAGGCTTCTTTGTTTTGCGTTTTGCCTATACAGAATGCATATAATAAATCAATTTTAGGCTTTAAGTTATTTCCAGGATAGCGTTTGTCTATTTCAGATTTTAAATTCATTGCATCTTGATAATTGCCAATAGCATATGCGTTATACATTTTTTCATAAGCAGCTAGTAGTTCCTCATTACTAGTATTCTCAGATGATTGAACTGTTTTGTTTTGCAGCAATAAACTAAGTGGGTGGGTAGGATAATTAGCTATTAATTTTTGTTTGTTTTCTTCTGCAACAAGTTTGTTATTTAAATCAGCATTGCTTCTGCACAAATAAAATAATGCTTCAGGTTCATATTCGCTTTGGGGGAATTTACTTTGCATTAAACCAAAATATTTTTTGGATTCTACAGCATTTTTTAGTCGCAAATAATAGATGATGCCAAGATTGTGCAAAGCTTCCAACATCCTTTGATTCGACCTTTCTTTTTGAGCTACAGTTAATGGAATATTCTTGATCCATTTATCTTTTTCTGCATCTCCTGACAAAGCAACTTGATTAGGTTCAGGTTTAATTTCAACACCATTTTTTCCATTTGCAGCATTGTTACTTGCTAGGCTATCTTTTATGTAATTTGGTGTTTCAACTCTTGACTTTTCTTTAGCAGCAAACCTCCAATAATCTTCATTTTGTCTTTGGCCCCATTTTTTATTTGAAAAGAATTCTGCTGCACCAGTGTTTACTAAATTGGTGTTGTAAAAATACCAAGAATTATCGCCTGATCCAGGCAATGAAGTTTGCCCAGTAGGAATGATACTGATGTTGTTGGCAGCACTTGACTTTGCTTTTGCATTTTTCTTCGCCTCTTTAGCCATTAAATCTTGTTTCCTTTTTTCTTCTATATTCCAAGCAGTTACTTTTCTATCAATTTCATCTTTACTAAGCATGGCTAGCCTTTGCAATGAATCCTCTGTTTCATAAACAAGTAAGTTATTGATCAAATCAGATAAAACCACTTTTATTTCTTTTATTTGATTGTATTGTTTGTTTTTTTGGTCAATGTTTTGAACGGTACTGTCGTAATATGCTTGTGCATTTTTGAATTCTTTTTGATCGAAATACAATTTGGCCAATTCATAATAGCTTAATCCTTTTTGATTCTTATTTTTACTATTATAGGCTACAGATTTTTTAAAGTTGTTAATGGCCTCAGGGTAGTTTTTTATAGCTAAATCTATCTTACCTAATTCAAAATAAATTTGGTCTAAATAATCAATATTTTTTTCATCTGTAGCCATTTTTTTCAAATTCTTTTTCACCTTTCTAATAGACCGCAGGTCGTTCACATCATAAATTCTGGTAAGACTAATATTGGCATTGAATGCGAATTCGTATGGAGGAATATATGAAATTACCTTGTTAAAATGATAGCTAGCTTCTGGTTTGCGATTGCTTAATAGGCAAAGTTGACCCAATATATAATGGTACCTAATTTTTTGATCTTTCTTTAATTTCCCCTTTAAGGCAAGGTTTAAATTGTCGAGTGCAGCAGTATATTTTTCTTGTTTAATATTGATATCAGCGGCTGTAGCATAAATTAAGCCGATATCGTTCATTTTTAAATCTTTTTTTGCAAGGAGCAAACCCATTAATGCTTCAGCCTCGCCTAGTTTATTCATTCCAACATAATTCCTAGCAATCCAACAAGCGCTTGCATCGTTGTATTCGCCATTTTTATATTTTCCAATTACGTATTGAAATGTTTCAATAGAGCTAAAATAATCTTGCTTGTAAAACCTGCATTTTCCCATGGCAAAATAGGAATCATCGGTAAACGAACCAATGGCATGCATTTGAATTGTTTTAGAAAACTTCTTTATGGCTTCATCAATAATATTACCTGCAGATTTGGCTGTTTCAGTTGTTCCTAATGGAAATATATCTAAAACTCTATCAAAATTATTAACATGGCTATTTTCAATTTGAGCAATTGCATTTAACAGCTTTTGCTCACCATTAAAATAAACATTATAATGACCAGTGAGGGTGTGGAAATTTCGGTTCAACCATTTGTCTTTGGTAGGACTACAGGCAAATATTAAAATAGTACCTAAAAGGATCGGAAATAAGATGTTATGGTTCTTGTACAATGGAGACGTTGAATTTACTTATCTTTGAATTATTAATCGTACAATTTTAACCAAAACTTTTTTAATTCGTCTATACTTATGGATCAGCCAAAGAAAAAATTAATTCACAAGCTGCGGTATAAATACAAATTAGTACTAATCAATGATGAGTCGTTTGAGGAGAAACTTTCTTTCAAACTAACTCCTATGAACGTTTTTATTGGTTTTAGTTCTGCCGTTGTTTTATTTGCAATTCTCATAATAACCCTCATTTTTTATACTTCTTTGCGAGAATATGTTCCGGGATATACTGATTCAAAAACCAAACGAAACTTACAGGAATTATTGTATAAAACAGATTCAATGGAGCAGGCTTTGGTTGCTAAAGAGCTCTATTACAAGAATATTATTAATATAGTTAATGGTGGTGAGGGTTTAAATGATAGCCTATCAAAAGCTCCCTAAAGCATTTTTTTTATGTTATTTACTGTACTTTTGAATATAAATATTTGTTAAATAGTGCTGAAATGCTGCTTATTTAGAATTCTTGGGAGTATTTCGCAGAAGAATTCAATTATTTTAAAAAAATTGGTACATTTGTTACAATAGATAAATGTTTTTAATTTTTGCAGGCCTCAGGATTAACTTACTTGCCTTAATTTTTATTTCGGTAAGAAGGATTCCTAGAACCTAATAGATAGTATTATTAATAAATTGAAATATGGCAATTTTTAAACCTTCTAAGAACAACACCTTTAATCCGCAAGAGATTAATATTTTAAATGCTGGTACTAGAATCCAAGGGGATTTAAGTTCTGAAGGGGATTTACGAATAGATGGTAACCTAAAAGGAAATATTGATGTTAAAGCTAAACTGGTATTAGGCACCTCAGCCAATGTTGAAGGAAATATTAAAGCCATTAATTGCGATGTTTCAGGAAGCGTAATTGGCAATATTTTTGTTTCTGAGCTATTAACAATTAAGGCTTCAGCAAAAATTATGGGTGATATTTCTTGTAACAAGTTAATAATTGAGGCTGGTGCTGAGTTCAATGGAAAAAGTACCATGAGTACAGGTGTGGCAATTGGCCTTGGAGATTATAAAAATGGTAAAATAGGCAAACCCTTAGATACTAAAGCCCCTGTTTTAAGTGAAACCACCAGAGAACAAGCCACAGCCTAACCACCTGCTAAAGTATAGCTCCCAAGCTGCTCAAATGATTGTAGTAATTGTTGCAGGTAGTTTAGGTGGAAAATACACCGACGAATATTTTCAGTTTAAATTCCCCATTTTTACCCTTATTGGAGTTTTATTTTCTATTTTTGCTTCTTTATATCTGGCTATCAGAGATTTTCTTAAAAAATAATTAATTTGGTACTTATTATTTCAAATTAATGAGTACTTTTGTGCCACCAAAAAAATAATTGTCTCTAGATAAAAGAACATTTATCTATTGATTTACAGTTATTTACAGTGTAAAATTTTGAAAATAATTAAAAATAAATTTTATTTAAGCCTATCAATCTACACCTTGGTGATGGCTGTTTTGATTTTTTGTTTTCAACAATTTCAAAATAGTATTTTATTAAATAATTTTGTTTGGATTGCCTTAGTTTATTTTTTAATGCTCACATTGTTCACTTATAAAATAACCAATTCGGGGTTGCCAAAAGACAATAAAACATTTATAACTAGAACCTACAGTGCAATTGGAATACGATTTATCTTTTCCATTTTCCCGCTTTTTATTTATCTAATTTTTTCACCAATCCGCGAGTTATCCTTTGTAGTTGTGTATCTTTTATTATATTTCTTTTACACAGCTTTTGAAATTTATTACCTAGTTGTTAACTTGCGCCCCGATTCAAAGAAATAACATTGTTCATGCAGCCAAATAAAAGAAAGATTTCCAAGTATTTAATCCCGGTATTTTTGTTGTTAATTTGTGTAGCCTACACCAGTTATTCAGTTTTAGGGCAGGAGCATCATGCAGAGGTTGATACTAATTCATTGGCTGCAGAAAGTGCTCACGCTCAGTTAGAAAATCATGGTGCTACTGCACATGATGCTAATAAACATGAAGTTGTTGGAGCAGAAAACGGAAAATTAGATGCAGGTAAATTAATCATGGAACATATTGCAGATGCGCATGATTGGCATATAGCAACCATCGGTCATACGCATATTTCTATTCCACTTCCAATCATTATTAAGGATGATTCCGGTGTGAAGGCTTTTCTTTCCTCAAAATTTGAGCATGGTCATGAAACTTATGAAGGTTACAGATTAGAAGAAGGTAAAATTGTGGCAGTAAATGCCGATGGCAGCATCAACCAAGAAGCTTCATTTTATGATTTATCCATTACTAAAAATGTTGCGAGTTTATTTATCTCAGTATTTTTCTTGTGTTGGATCATGCTATCTGTTGCCAATCGTTATAATAAAAATAAAGGTAAAGCGCCTAAAGGTCTGGCCAATTTGATTGAAACTTTAATCATTTTCATCAGAGATGAAATAGCAAAACCTTCCATTGGACCCAAATATGCTAAGTTCTTGCCATATTTATTAACCATATTTTTTTTCATATTTATCAATAATTTATTCGGTTTGATCCCATTTTTTCCGGGTGGAGCCAATGTAACTGGTAATATTGCAGTTACTATGGTATTAGCTTTGTTTACATTCGTTATCACTTCGGTAAACGGTAATAAAAGCTACTGGGGTCATATTTTTATGCCACCGGGAGTTCCCAAAGGATTATGGATATTATTGATACCAATTGAAATCATTGGTATGTTAAACAAACCAATTGTACTAATGATACGTTTGTTCGCTAATATCACAGCAGGCCATATTATCATTTTAGGATTCCTTAGTTTAATATTCATTTTTGGTGCTATTAACACAAGTTTGGGCTTAGGAGTTTCAGTTTTATCTGTAGCCTTTACAACCTTTATGAATTTCCTTGAATTGCTTGTTGCATTCCTGCAAGCTTATGTATTCACTTTGCTTTCTGCTTTGTATTTTGGTTCAGCAGTAGAAGAGCATGCTCACGAAGAACATCATTAATCAATAAATATAAATCAATTAAACATCACAATTATGACACTTTTAAACATCATTCTACAAGCTGCAACTGATCCAGGATTTGCTAAAATGGGTGCCGGTATCGGTGCTGGTTTAGCTGCAATTGGTGCTGGTATAGGTATTGGCCGTATCGGTGGTAGCGCATTGGAATCAATCGCTCGTCAACCAGAGGTTTCTGGCGAAATTCGTGCAAACATGATCGTAGCCGCTGCCCTTATCGAAGGTGCTGCTTTCTTTAGTATCGTGCTTTGTCTTTTGATCGTATTGCTGTAATCGTAATACCAATTAGAACACAGAGGGTTTTACCTTTTGTGTTCTAATTATTGTATCACTATTACCCATTATTCATTAAAAATAAAATAGCATGGAATTAGTAAAACCTGGTTTAGGACTACTTTTTTGGATGACCATTACGTTTAGTATCGTATTGTTTATCTTATCAAAATTTGCCTGGAAGCCTATCTTAAATTCGATTAGAGAGAGAGAAGAATCAATCAATAATGCTTTGAATTCCGCTGAAGAAGCTCGTGTTCAAATGAGTGCATTAAAGGCAGATAACGAAAAACTCTTGAACCAAGCACGTGCTGAGCGCGATTTAATGCTGAAGGAAGCCAATGATATCAAAGAAAATATCATTGCCCAAGCAAAAAAATCTGCCGATGAAGAAGGTCGAAAAATTATTGCCAAGGCCAACGAATCTATTGAATCCGCCAAAATTAAAGCATTAAATGAGTTGAAAACTCAAGTTGCTGTGCTTTCGGTTGACTTAGCCGAAAAGGTTTTGCGCAAGAAAATGGAGGACCGTGCTCAGCAAGAGTCTTTCGTAAACGAAAATTTAAAATCAATCACTTTAAATTAACATGTCTGAACAAAGAGTATCCGGCAGGTATGCCAAATCACTGATCGATCTTTCGATTAAGCAAAACTTGCTCGAGGCGATCAATGCCGATATTTTGGCGTTCAAGGCTGCGATTGAACAAAATCACGCATTGGAAAGTTTGTTTAGAAATCCAATTGTTAAAGGCGACAAGAAATTGACCATCCTGAAACAAATATTTGGTGCTTCCTTTAATAAACTTACGATTTCATTTTTCGAAATTGTTATCGATAAAAAACGCGAATATTATTTACTGGATATTGCCAATGCTTTCATTGCGCAGTATAATGTTATCAATAAAATTACCACCGCAAAAGTTAAAACTGCTGTTACTGTTAGTAGCAAAGTTATTGATGAGGTAAAATCATTTCTTGAAAAACAAACTGGTAAAAAAGTAATCCTTGAAACTACGGTAGATACTGAAATTATTGGAGGTCTGATAATACAGATGGAAGATAAACTTTATGATGCCAGCATTTCTGGAAAGCTTAGGAAAGCAAAACATAAATTATTAAATACTTACATTTCAAAATAACGTTTCATTATGGTAGAAATTAGGCCTGATGAGGTATCAGCAATTATAAGAGAGCAATTAAGCAATTTTAAGTCTGAGACCGAACTAGAAGAAGTGGGAACCGTACTCCAAGTGGGTGATGGTATCGCACGTATCTATGGATTAACTAAAGTTCAGTCGGGTGAGCTGATTGAATTTGCAAATGGTGTGCAAGGCATTGTTTTGAACCTAGAGGAAGACAACGTGGGAGCGGTGTTATTAGGTTCTGCTGAGCAGATTATTGAAGGGGATACAGTAAAACGTACTGGTCGTATCGCTTCTATTAAAGTAGGAGAAGGATTGATGGGTCGTGTTATTAACACTTTGGGCAAGCCAATAGATGGTAAAGGCCCAATTGCTGGCGAATTATATGAAATGCCTTTAGAGCGCAAAGCTCCTGGTGTTATCTATCGCGAACCAGTAAAAGAACCATTGCAAACAGGTATCAAGGCCATTGATGCCATGATTCCTATTGGTCGTGGTCAACGCGAATTGGTTATTGGTGATCGCCAAACTGGTAAAACTGCAGTTTGTATTGATACCATTATCAATCAAAAAGAATTTTATGATGCAGGTAACCCTGTATATTGCATATACGTAGCTTGTGGTCAGAAAGCTTCTACTGTTGCGCAAGTATTAAAAACTTTAGAAGAACGTGGTGCAATGGCTTATACCGTTATTGTTTCTGCTACTTCTTCAGATCCTGCTCCAATGCAATTCTTTGCTCCAATGGCGGGTGCTGCAATTGGTGAGTTTATCCGCGATACTGGCCGCCCAGCTTTAGTTATCTATGATGATTTATCAAAGCAAGCAGTTGCTTACCGTGAGGTTTCTTTATTACTTAGAAGACCACCAGGACGTGAAGCATATCCCGGAGATGTGTTTTATTTGCATAGTCGTTTACTAGAAAGAGCTGCAAAGATTATTGGTACCGATTCAATTGCTCAGCAAATGAACGACCTACCGCCGTCAATCAAACATTTAGTAAAAGGCGGTGGTTCTTTAACAGCATTACCAATTATTGAAACACAAGCTGGCGATGTATCTGCTTATATTCCAACTAACGTAATTTCTATTACTGATGGTCAGATATTTTTGGAGGCTAACTTGTTTAACTCTGGTATCCGTCCCGCAATTAACGTGGGTATCTCGGTATCTCGTGTGGGTGGTAATGCTCAGATTAAATCTATGAAAAAGGTTGCTGGTACTTTAAAGTTAGACCAAGCACAATACCGCGAATTGGAAGCTTTTTCAAAGTTTGGTTCAGACCTAGATGCTGTTACTAAATCTGTATTGGCAAAAGGTGCCCGTAACGTAGAAATTTTGAAGCAAGGTCAGTTTTCACCACTAAGAGTGGAAGAGCAAACTGCAATTATTTATCTTGGAACCAAAGGTTTATTATCTAAAGTACCTGTAAATAAAATTCGTGAGTTTGAAGCTGAGTTCCTAAATTTCCTAGAAAATAAACACAAAGCAGTTTTGGATGCCATTAAAAAAGGTGGCATTGGAGATGATGTAACCAGCGTTTTAGAGGCTGTTGCTAAAGACCTAACTGCAAAATATAGCGCTTAATCAACCGGTAGGGTATATTAAAAAATGGCTAATTTAAAAGAAGTTCGAATTCGTATTACTTCTGTAGGCTCAACCCAACAGATCACTAAAGCTATGAAGCTGGTGAGTTCAACTAAGTTGAGAAAAGCACAGAATGCCATCATTCAAATGAGACCTTATGCTCAAAAATTGAATGGTATTTTAGCTAACCTTTCAGATTCGATGGATGTAGATTCATTGAAAGTGTTTTTTCACCAACGCCGCCCTATAAGCAATGTGTTGCTTGTTGTAATTACATCAGATAGGGGATTGTGTGGAGGTTTTAATGCCAATGTTATCAAGCTAACCAATAGTTTAATAAAAGGGGAGTATGCTGGTAAAAAAGTTACCATCTTAGCTATTGGTAGAAAAGCATTTGAATTTTATGCCAAAACCGACTTAAGTATAATTCCTGATTTTAAAGATACTTATCATCACTTAAATGCTGAAACAGGTTTTGCAATTGGAGAGTACGTTTTGAACCAATTTAAAGCGGGTAAATTTGATAAAGTGGAAGTGGTTTACAACCAATTTAAAAATGCAGCAACCCAAATTTTAGTGAATGAACCTTTCTTGCCAATTGTTTCAAAGCCAGTTGTAGGGAATACTAGTAAGAATGATTTTATTTATGAGCCGGGTAAAGCAGAGATTTTAGAGACATTGATTCCTAGAATTTTGAAAACACAAATTTTCAAAAGCCTCTTAGATTCATTTGCCTCAGAGCATGGTGCTCGTATGATTGCCATGGATAAAGCAACAGACAATGCTGGTGAATTGATTAAAGCCTTGAAATTAGAATATAACCGTGCTCGTCAGAGTGCTATCACAACAGAGATTTCAGAAATTGTGGGTGGTGCAGCTGCATTGAGTGGTTCTTAATCTATATAACAACCAATTTAAATGCCGATTTGCACTAGCGAATCGGCATTTTTTATTAAAACAACTATCACTTAAACAAAAATAATAATGAGTAAAGCAGAAATTCACACCGCCAAAGGTGTTATGAAAATTGAATTCTATGATAAAGATGCACCAAAAACAGTTGCAAATTTTTTATCTTTAGCTAAAAAAGGCTTTTACGATGGCGTAACTTTTCACCGAGTACTACCTGATTTTGTTATCCAAGGTGGCGATCCAACTGGCACTGGCGCTGGTGGTCCGGGTTATAAAATCGACTGTGAGTTAACAGGTGAAAATCAATACCATGACCGTGGCGTTCTGTCAATGGCTCATGCTGGAAGAAATACAGGTGGTTCACAATTCTTTATTTGCCATAGCAGAAACAATACCGCACATTTAGACCGCAACCATACCTGCTTTGGAAAAGTTGTTGATGGTATAGATGTGATAGATGATATCCGTCAAGGAGATGTGATGACCAAGGTGGTTGTTACTGAAGAATAGTTCGACAGGCTCACCATGACGCTATGGTTCGACGGGCTCACCATGACGTTGTGGTTCGACAGGCTCACCATGACGTTGTGGACCAAGGTTTTTTTTATTGGTTTGACGGGCTCAACGCGACCCAGGCTTACAAATGTTCATTTGTACCTCTACGTCATGGTGAGC
>CANKQY010000005.1 GCA_947485745.1 Bacteroidota bacterium | reverse complement strand
AAGAGGCATAGCCCTCGAAGAAGCGATTTCACTCATTGTAAATGGCTTTTGTAAAGAAGTTCTGAACCAATTACCAATGGAATTTGCAGTTGAAGCTCAAAAGCTTCTGGCAGTTTCACTAGAAGGATCTGTAGGATAAGCCGCGAGGCTCACAAACCCTAGCCTTCAGGCTAGGGACATTAGCCGAAAGGCACAAACCCGAGCCGAAAGGCTAACAAACCCTAGCCTTTAGGCTAGGGACTAAAAAAAACTATGTTAAAAATAGAAAACTTAAAAGCATCCATCGAAGGAAAATCAATCTTAAACGGCATCAACCTTGAAATAAAGGCTGGTGAAGTTCATGCGATAATGGGCCCTAATGGGGCAGGAAAAAGTACACTGTCATCAGTATTGGCAGGCAGGGCAGATTATACTGTTACAGAAGGAAAAGCCAATTTTATGGGCAAAGACCTACTCGAACTCTCGCCAGAAGACCGGGCTCGTGAAGGATTATTTTTGGCCTTTCAATACCCTGTAGAAATACCAGGTGTTAGCAGTACAAACTTTTTAAAAACAGCCATCAATGAAAAGCGCAAATACCTGGGCTTAGATCCAATGGAGGCGACCGATTTCCTTAAATTCATGAAGCTAAAAATGGAAGAAATGGAGATGGATAAATCCCTAACTTCTCGTTCATTGAATGAAGGATTTAGTGGAGGTGAAAAGAAAAGAAATGAGGTATTTCAAATGGCTATGCTTGAACCAAAATTGTGTATCATGGATGAAACCGATTCAGGTTTGGATATAGATGCTCTAAGATTGGTATCGGCAGGCGTAAACAAGTTAAGAACGCCAGAGAGAAGCTTTTTAGTAATAACCCACTATCAAAGATTACTAGATTATATAGTACCCGATTTTGTGCATGTTTTGTACAAAGGAAGAATTGTAAAAAGCGGCGATGCTTCATTAGCCAAGGAACTTGAGGTTAAAGGTTATGATTGGATCAAACAAGAAGTAGAAGCAGCAGTTTAAATTGGTTTGAACCGACAAAAAAATGAATTTACTTGAACAAATAAAAAGTGATTTTTCTAATTATGCAGCGCAAGCTGAGCCAGGCGTTTTCTTTGACAAGCGTTTGGAGGCATTTGCCGAATTAGAAAAATTTGGTTTACCTACTTTAAAAAATGAAGAATGGAAATACACCAATCTTCGTAAAATTGCTGAGGGTAATTTTACCAATACCTGCAACAGCAACCTTGATGCTAAGACCCTAATTGAGGCTGGTATTTTAAACAGAATTGAATGCAATAAATTAGTTTTTGTTAACGGATGTTTGTTCCCTGAGCTTTCTGATTTTTTGGATGAAGAGCCAGGCGTCATTTTATCCAATATTGCCCAAGCTAGAAAAAATCATACAAGCATTTTTGATGCTCATTTTGGAAAATATATCAAATTAGAAGGTGAAGGATTAAATGCAATGAACACTGCAATGATGAGTGATGGCGCATTTGTTTTTATTCCAAAAGGTAAAAAATTGAGGTACCCATTGATGATTACAAATATTGTTGATGCAAATTCTCATCCTGTATTGCAACAACCTAGAAACCTTATTATCATAGAGGCTTCAGCTTCTGCTACTATTATTGAAAATTATATTGCAGTTGGGTCTAATTCATCATTTACCAATGTAGTGAATGAAATATTTGTAGATGAAAATGCATCATTAGAGCATTACAAAGTGCAGCGTGCAAAAGGTGAAACCTATCATAACAACTATACTCAAATCTTTCAAAACGGCAATACAAACATCAACCAAGTTACCTTAACCCTAGATGGACAATGGGTTCGCAATAACCTTCATTTTTACATGAATGGGCAAAATTGCAACAGTCTTTTGTATGGTTTGTATATAACTGATGGAAATCAATTTGTAGACAACCACAGCAGAGTGGATCATGCAAAACCAAATGGGTTTAGTGATGAAAAATACAAAGGAATTTTAAAAGACCAATCTACCGCCGTGTTTAATGGAAAAATCATGGTTCACCTCGACGCTCAGAAAACCAATGCGTACCAGAGGAACATGAATATCATTTTAAGCAATGATGCTACAGTTAATACAAAACCTCAATTGGAAATTTTTGCAGATGATGTAAAATGCACACATGGGGCTACAATTGGACAATTAGATGAAGAGCCAATGTTTTATCTGAGGAGTCGTGGAATATCTGAAAATGAGGCAAGAAAAATGTTGCTCAATGCCTATGCAGATGATATAGCAGAAAAGATCAAGATTCCAGAGTTGGTTCAGATATTAGAAGAGGAAATAGAAAGGAAGTTGTAATTAGGCAATTGTCCATAGTTCATTGACGATGGCCTAATGACCAAAGACTAATTACTAATGACTAACGACCAATAACTAAAGACCAAAATGACATCAGCAAAACAAGATATACAATTAGTAAGAGGGCAGTTTCCAATTTTACACCAAGAGGTAAATGGAAAGCCTTTAATTTATTTTGACAATGCTGCCACTACCCAAAAACCTTTAGCGGTTATTAATGCATTGAACGAATATTACAGTTTGCATAATGCCAATATCCATAGAGGTGCGCATACGCTTGCAGATAGGTCGACAGGCTATTTTGAAGACACCAGAAAATCGGTTCAAACATTTATAAATGCTAAAGAAGCCGAAGAATGTATTTTTACAAAAGGAATAACTGAAAGCATTAACTTAGTAGCTCAAACCTATGGAAAAAAGTTTTTAAATGCAGGAGATGAAGTAATCATATCCTACATGGAGCACCATAGTAACATTGTTCCTTGGCAAATGATTTGCGAGGAAAAAGGTGCCTTACTTAAAGTTATTCCTATTCATGCAAATGGAGAGTTAAACCTGGAAGTTTATGAACAAATGTTATCGGTTCGAACCAAAATAGTTGCTTGTATTTGGGCTAGCAATGCATTGGGCACCATCAATCCAATTGAGAAAATAATTGAATTAGCACATAGCAAAGGAGCAATTGTTTTGATTGATGGCGCACAGGCTGGATCGCATATCAGTATTGATGTACAGTCATTAGATATAGATTTTTTAGTATTGAGTTCGCACAAACTTTATGGTCCTACAGGCGTGGGTGTTTTATATGGTAAGCGTGCATTATTAGAAGCCATGCCACCCTACCAAGGTGGAGGCGAAATGATAAGAGAAGTAAGTTTCGCAGTCACAACTTATAATGATATTCCGTTTAAATTTGAAGCTGGCACACCAAATATCGGTGATGTAATTGCCTTTAAATATGCGTTGGAATTTGTAACCAAAAGAGGTTTGACAAATATTGCTGCCTATGAGTTAATGCTATTAAATTATTTTGTTGATGGTGTTAAAAATATTCAAAATGAGCTTGGTGTAGATTGCGTTGAATTAATAGGTACTGCCCAAAATAAAGTAGCGGTACAATCATTTAACATCAAAGGAAAACACCCTTTTGACATTGGTATGATGCTCGATGCAAAAGGCATTGCGGTGAGAACTGGACATCATTGCACACAGCCGCTCATGAATTTTTACGGTATAGAGGGAACTGTAAGGGCATCCTTTGCTTTATACAATACGGTAGAAGAGATTGATGTTTTATTGACAAGCATAAGTGCAATTATAAAACGCTAATCGGTAGTAAAATCAAATGACAACCACTGAAATACAAAACGAAATAATTGAGGATTTTTTGTTGTTTGAAGACGACATGGAAAGCAGGTTGTTTTACCTAATGGATTTAGGCAAGAAATTACCTGCCATGAGTGCAGCACATCAAACAGCTGAATATATTGTTAAAGGTTGTCAGAGTAAAGTTTGGTTGTTCCCAGTTTTTGAGGATGGTAAAATATATTTTGAAGCGGATAGCAATACAGAAATAACCAAAGGTTTGGTAAGCCTATTGGTGAAGGTATGGGGTGGTAAAACACCTGAGGATATTATGGCAACAGAACTCTATTTTATAGAAAAAATTGGCATGAGTAGCATGATAGGGTCACAAAGAAGCAATGGCTTTAGTAGCATGATTAAGCAAATGAAAATGTATGCTTTTGCCTTGTTAAACAAATAAAAAAAATGCAGCTAAATGAATTTAATTCAGAGCTGTTAAAACAATATTATAAGTATGGAAACATCAGAAAATAAATCTATGAGAAACTTTGTTGACGTTCAAAATGAAGCAATTGTGGTATTGCAATCAATCTTTGATCCTGAGATTCCTGTGAATATATATGAATTAGGATTGATTTATGAGGTAAATGTATCTCATGAATTAAACATCGAAATTATTATGTCGCTCACCTCTCCTTTTTGCCCAGCTGCGCAGAGTATGCCTGCCGAAATTAAAGAAAAATTAGAAGCTATGGAGGGCGTTAAAGAAGCTGAAGTTAAGGTAACATTTGATCCACCATGGAGCCAAGATTTGATGAGTGAATCTGCTAAACTGCAACTAGGATTTTTATAATTTTAAACTGCTACCTGAGCCTAATCTTTCTTCCAGATTTAATTTTCGTATTCGCTTTTATGCCGTTTAGTTTGGTTAATTTCTTTACGCTAACGCCGTAACGCTTGCCAATTTTGGTTAGTGTATCATTTTTGCGGGCCTTAACATATTTAGGCAATTTAGTTTGTTTGGCTGCTTTGAGCTTAGCAGATTGAACATCATATAAATGTTTGAAACACCCTTTGTCTATTTGAAAGGTATCATTCATTAGGGAGCCTGTTGGAAAGTGAATGATGGTTGCTGGATCAATTTTTTCTCCTTGAAACCTAACTTCAAAATGCAAATGCGGACCAGTTGACCTTCCTGTGCTGCCGGCAAGACCAATGATGTTGCCTCCTTTAACTGGTTGCCCGGGATAAGCTAATAGCTGGGAAAAATGGGCATACAATGTTTCTAAACCATTATTATGTCGGATCAAAACAACATAACCGTAATCTGCACTGCGCTTGGCAATTCTTACAACACCTTCAAAAGCTGCATAAACTGGGTCACCAACCTCCATACGGATATCAGTACCAAAGTGAAATTTTTGCCTACGCCCCCAATTCCTAAATCCAAAATTAGAGGTAACATCTCCTATGGCTGGCGGGTGAAAACTACAATCGTCAAAATCTGCCAATACCAATTTAATGGTATCCTCCATTGCTTTTAAATCAACTTTATACGGATTGATTGTAATGGTATCCCAACTTTTATAAAAAGTGTGCGCAGGTGCATAAGCAGTATCGAACATGAAATTTCTTGGACGAATAAAATCCCAATAATTTTCAGAGCTGTTAACTATTACGCTATCGTATTCTGCCGCTTCTTCATCATCTTCGTCTGGCTCCTCAAAAACTTCAGTAGAATCAGGACCTTCGATGGTTTGAGCAATTATATTGTTATTGAATAAGAGCCCAACAAAAAGAAATATATAAATAATAAACTTTAATCTCATGCTTAATTTTATGGAATTTTTAGGGCCTCCATAGCTTGCAATTTATCATTAAGCAATTGAGTTTTTAATGCATCTAGGTTTATAAATTTTTCTTCGTTACGCAGCTTATCAACAAATTCAACACTTATGCTTTGATTATAAATCATTTCACTAAAATCAAATATGTTAACTTCTATACTTCTGCCTTTACCTTCTATAGTTGGATTGTTGCCTATATTGAGCATTCCTCCCCTAGTTATTGATGCAATTTTAACCCAAACGGCGTATACACCATCGGCAGGAATTAATTTAAGTGGTGAGCTAACAAAAATATTTGCAGTAGGATAACCAATGGTTCTTCCTAGCTCTCTTCCATGGATAACAGTTCCAGTTAACACATAAGGATGTCCTAAAAACCTTGCCGCTTTAGCAACATTGCCATTTCTCAAAGCCTCTCTAATTCTGGTAGAGCTCACTGATACTTGGTCAATGTCTTGTTCCAAAATTTCTTTAATTTCAAAACCATAAGCCGGGCCAATTTCTTTTAAATGAGTAAAACTTCCTTCCCTATTCTTCCCAAATCTATGGTTATAGCCAATCACTAAATATTTAGTGCCTATAACTTTCATGAGAATATCTCTAATAAATTCGAGAGAACTCAATCTAGAAAATGCAGTAGTAAATGGTAAAATAAGTAAGTGATCAATCCCTTCTTTGCTTAATAATTCTATTTTTTCATCCAAGCTATTGAGTAATTCTAAGCCATGGTCATCCGGAAACAATATGGTTCGAGGGTGAGGGTCATAAGTAATCACAACAGTTTCGCCATTCTTCTCATGGGCAATTTCTCTAAGTTGTTGCAAAATTACTTGGTGCGCAACATGAACCCCATCAAAGGTACCTTGCGTTACTATTGCGTTTTGTATTTTGGGAAATCCTTCTATACTTCTATGGACCTGCATGCTTGCGCGAAAATAGGGAATTGCACTATATACCACAAGTCCCAATCCAAGCAAAAAAAAGAAAATATAAAGTCGTGTATAGTTACTTTTTACCCTAAATTACTCCTGTATAAGTAAAAATTATCTATTAGTACGCTTTTTACGGCTATAATTATCATTTGTCGATGTAGATATTGAGATCATCAATTACCTTATCTGAGATCCTTTTACAAATTTCACGGGTAAGGTCTTCCTTCGACCTGATATCTCTCTTCACTTGATTAAATTGTTCTCTGAATTCAACGGGTTTTGATGGCATGGTATTTCCAGCAGGCAGTTCAGGATAAAGTGTATTCAGGTTACCAGCGTATGAACAAGAATGAAACTCATCGAATAACTCCTCTTTAATACTCTCGCTCGAAACAATTTGCCCAGTTTGGGTAGAAACCAATTGGTAAGCCATAGCCATGACTAATTTTCTTTTTTGATGTACATCCAAATAACTTACCTTTTTAAAACGGGTAATAGATTGAGGAATATCTGTTGGATTTTTTGAAGGTGTTGATTCGGTTATAGCATTATATGCGATAATCGAATCAAGCATTATGCCGTCATCATCATAAACTAACTCGGTCATTGCAGTGAGTAAAACATATTCAAGACCAATCAATTTACCGACCTTAGCGGCACTTTCGGCATCAATGATATCTTTTAATCCAAATGCTTTTTCGCGCAAGGCACTTTCAATAGCTCCTCTATCCACTACTTTTAAGAATGGGCTTTTGTTTTGTTGCAGTGATGAAACTAACAATTGGTATAACCTCACATCAAAACCTTGAATCTTGGTTTGATTTTGAACGGGCATTACACCAATATCTAAACTAGCCTTCAAAATAACTTCTTGCCTTAAATCAGCAGCATTTTTATAGGTAGGATCTAAATCTAGTACCTTATTAAAATCTCTGTAGGCCTCTTTGTAATTTGCCTCATTTTTCATTTTAATACCATGCTGAAACAAAGGTTCAATGATACTTTTTAATCGCAAAGCAGTAGCCTTGTTATAACTCGAATCAATGAGCGCGATATCGGCAAACATTTTTTCCGCCTCAGCATACTTGTTACTTCGAATATATTTTACGCCTTCATCGTATTTCTTGCTGATGTATTCATTTTTGATATCCTCATAAATAGGATCATACATGCTAGGCCAATCAAGCATCACTCCAACTGCTTTGCACCTATCAAAATACTTTTTACAATAGAGGTATTGTTTCACAGATAAATCGGCCTCATTGGCCACCACATACTTGCTAAACATCATAAATTTGCCCTGTAAAACCTGGTTACCAGATTTATACAAAGCCTGCTGGGCTTCTAAATTATTGGGCTGAACCAAAAGTACGTTGTAGTATAAATTAGCTGCGCCATCCACGTTACCAATTTCAAATTGCTCATTTCCTTGCTTCATAAATTTCTTGCTTGGATCGCAAGAAACCAATAGTAATAGCACACTTATTAACCCTAAAGAATGCTTCATATTACATCTTTTCTGGCACATGAATACCTAACAAACTAAAGGCAGATTTAATAATGCCAGCGGTCATTTTACAAATATTAAGTCTTAAGTTTTTCTGATCCAAATTTTGCTCTTTTAAAATGGTATGGTCGTGATAGAACAAGCTATAATTTTTGGCTAATTCATAAACATAATTGCAAATTACCCCCGGGCTCAAATCTCTACTAGCCTCTTGAATGATTAGTGGGTATTGATAGAGCTTTAACAACAGTTCCTTTTCCACTTTACTTAGGCTGATTGCTTCCAAATTAAAAATATTTGGAACTTCGCCCGCATTGCGCAATATAGAACGTATTCTTGCGTATGTATATTGAATAAATGGACCAGTGTTTCCTTGAAAATCTATACTATCCTCAGGATTAAACATCATTTTTTTCTTAGGGTCAACCTTTAATAAAAAATATTTAAGTGCACCCATACCAATTGTATGGTATAATGTTTTGAGGTTTTCTTCACTTTCTCCCTCCATTTTACCCAATGCTTTTGTGGTTTCCTCAGCAGTATTTTCCATCTCGGCAATTAGCTCATCTGCATCAACTACGGTACCTTCCCTACTTTTCATTTTTCCATGAGGTAATTCAACCATGCCATAACTTAAATGATAAATTCCTGCAGCATAGGGTTTATCTAGTTTTAGGGCAATTTGTTGCAAAACTTTAAAGTGGTATTCTTGCTCGTTTCCAACCACATAAATAGAACGATTACAATGAAATTGTTCGTACTTCATTTCTGCAGTACCTAGGTCTTGCGTAATATAAACAGAGGTTCCATCACCTCTTAAAACTAATTTTTGATCCAAGCCTTCTTCTGTTAAATCAATCCAAACAGAGCCATTATCTTTGGTAAAGAAAACCTTTTTATCTAGTCCTTCTTTTACAATTTCTTTCCCCAACAAATAGGTATTTGATTCATAATAGAATTGATTAAAATTTACGCCCATTTTTTGGTAGGTAATCTCAAAACCTGCATATACCCATACATTCATCATTTTCCATATGCCAACCACTTCTTCATCATTTGCCTCCCATTTTACCAACATTTCTTGGGCAGCAACAATGCTTGGTGCTTTTTTGGCTGCATCCTCTTCACTCATTCCATTGGACCTTAATTCCTCAATTTCCTTTTTGTATACTTGGTCGAATATAACGTAATACTTACCTACTAAATGATCTCCTTTTATCTTGGTACTTTCTGGTGTTTCTCCATTGCCAAATTTCATCCAAGCATACATACTTTTACAGATATGAATGCCCCTATCATTAACCAAATTACAAGTATAAACCAAATGGCCATTTGCCTTTAAAATTTCTGAAACCGAAAACCCTAAGAGGTTATTGCGTACATGCCCTAAATGCAAAGGTTTGTTTGTATTAGGCGAGGAATATTCAACCAAAATTGGCTCCTTACTGTTTGGCGTTGCAAAACCAAAGTTAGGCGTATTGGCATGTTCTTGAATAAAATTTAACCAAAATGATTGTTTAATACTTAGGTTCAAAAAGCCTTTTACCACTTCAAAATTTTCTAATTCAGGAAGATTCGTAAGTAGATAATTTCCGATATCATTGGCGGTTTGTTCAGGGCTCTTGCGTGAAAGTTTTAAATAGGGAAAAGTTACGAAAGTAAATTCACCTTCAAAATCAGCAGTGGTGGCTTCAATAACAACCTTTTCACCAGAAGTTTCTATTTGATATAAAGCATGCAAAGCACTAGCTATTTTTGCTTTAATTAAGTCTTGTATCATTCTCTTATTAATTGGTTCAAATATAAGGTTGATTACTTTAAAATGCGGGAATTGAGGCAATAACAATAAAAAAAAGCGACATTCAATTTAAAATGACGCCTTAAACTAAAAACTTATGAAACTTGACTATAAAATACTACACACGCATTAATTTTTCTGCTGCTTTTTCGAGTGTTTCATTGTCTTTAGCAAAACAGAACCTAAGCACATTGTTATCAACTTTTTTGTGATAAAAAACTGAGGTTGGAATGCTAGCAACTTTATGCTCTTTGGTTAAACGCACGGCAAAGTCAACGTCGCGTTCTTGCGTAATTTTAGCATAGTTGAGCATTTGAAAATATGAACCTTTGCACGGCAAAAGCTTAAAGTTTGACCCCTTAACGAGCTTTTGAAAATAATTCCTTTTGTTTTCATAAAATTGGTTTAATTGTAAATAAGCATCAGAATCTTCTAGGAAATCGGCTAATGCATATTGAATTGGCGTATTGGCACTAAATGCCATAAATTGATGTACTTTTCTTAATTCTTTAGTGAGGTTTTCTGGCGCTAAAACATACCCCATTTTCCAACCAGTGGTGTGGTAAGTTTTGCCAAAGGATGAAATAATAACACTTCTTTCAGCCAATTTTGGAAATCTTGCTACACTTTGATGTTCATGGTGGTCGAAAATAATGTGTTCATAAACCTCATCACTCAATACAACCACATCTGTATTATCCAAAATTTTGGTTAATTGAATCATATCTTGATCAGTAAGAACAGACCCCGTAGGATTATGAGGGGTATTAATCATGATCATTCTTGTTTTAAAATTAATGAGCTTTTTAACCTCATTCCAGTCTATTGAATAATCTGGATATTTCATTTCATAAAAAACGGCACGACCTCCATTTAACTGAATAGCGGGGAGATAGCTATCATAACATGGCTCTATCACAACCACTTCGTCGCCTTCACGCACAACAGCGCTCACAGCAGCATATATTCCATGAGTTCCACCTGGTACAATTGTTATTTCTGAATCTGGGTTATAAATGGCACCATATAATTTTTCGGTTTTTGCGGCAATTTTTTCACGCAATTGCATTAGGCCAGGCATTGGTGCATATTGATTCATACCTTTTTCCATATAATGACTTACCAAATTAACCAACTTAGTAGAGCAATTAAAATCTGGGAAGCCTTGAGCTAAATTGATGGCTTGTTGCTCATTGGCAAGAGCCGACATTACAGAAAATATGGTGGTTCCAACATGGGGTAGCTTACTCTTAACTGATCCAGAAAAATTCATCTTTGCTTTAGGGGTTATATATCCAATATTACTAAAATCAGTTTGTATTAGCAAGTTGATTTCATAAGCATTTGAATATGTGTTTTTTAAATGATAATTACTTATAACTTTTTGGCTAATTATTACTAATACCAAATATTTAAAGCTGTTTATTGTTTTATACACATGTTTTTTATAATCTCGTATCAATAAAAAATAAACTACTATGTATTTAATTGCCGACAGTGGATCAACCAAAACAGATTGGTGTTTAACAGATAAAAATGGAAAATTTAGTATGATTTTTCATACTATAGGCTTCAATCCTTATTTTATAGATACAGAAGCTATATTTTATTCTTTATCAGAGAATCTCCTCAAAGACCTAGATGCAAATGAGGTTACTGAAGTATACTTTTATGGTGCAGGATGCAGCACACCTGAAAAGAAAGACATAGTTAGAAAAGCGCTTAATAGAAGTTTTCCTGGTGCTTCACATATTTTTGTTGGGCATGATTTATTGGCAACTGCGAGAGCATTATTAGGCAAGGAAAAAGGTTTTGCAGCAATTTTAGGTACTGGTTGCAATACTTGTTTATATGATGGCAATGATGTTTCGATGAATATTGATTCTTTGGGCTATTTATTAGGGGATGAAGGAAGTGGAAGTTATATAGGCAAAAAAATAGTACGCGATTTTATGCGTGGCAGATTAGAAGCACCTTTGCAAGCTAGGTTCAAGGAGCGCTTTCAAATAGCAGACAACGAGCAAATATTTACCACGCTTTATACTACTCAATTTCCGAATAGGTATTTGGCCAGCTTCTGTAAGTTTGCCGATGAATATGTGGATCACCCTTATATTAGAAACAAAGTGAGAGATTCTTTTAGAGATTTCTTCAAAAACTTAACTAGTAAATATCCTGATTACAAGGATTACAGATTCAATTGTATAGGATCGGTGGGTTTTGTATTTAAAGATATACTAGAAGAAGTTGCCTTAAGTTACGATATGCATATGGGTAAAGTACTAAAATCACCTTTAGAGGATTTGGTTAAATTTCATATTGAAAATCCGTTAGAAGCCTAGTTTAACTTAGTTATAATTCTCAAGGGAGAATAGGTGCTGTCTTCTTTCCAGTTCTTTTGCAGCCGAATTGAATCAATGAAATGCATTGCCAATTCATTGCTGAGAGGATAACTGTTTAATTGCGGATGTAAAAACACTAAATATCTTGCATCTCTTATCATTGGGAAATGGTATAATTTATCTCTATTAGAAAGGTGAGGCATGAGATTGGTTTGCGCACAAATTGGTGAATCTTTTGGAATTAGTTGGATCCCTTTTCGTATGTTTTGTAGACCTATTGGAGCCTGATAATGTGCCTTCATGAAAATATTTTCCTTTTCGGGATGATGGTAATCTGAATAACGACTATCCATTTTATACCAAGTTATGAAGGCTGTGCTTGTTGTAGTTAAAACAATTAAACAAACTCGGAGGTTTAAGGATTTAATGTCTTTGATCCAAAAAATGATGGCCATAGAAACTATGGCTGCTAACTCAATTTGATAATGAAAATCCAAACCCCAAAAGGCTAATTCTTTATTCCATAATTTTTGCATGAGAATAGGTAGCGCCATCCATAAAAAGGCAGGTTTACGTATTAAAGCAAAGCCACCAGAAAGAAACAAAACCCATAAAAATTCTTGTTTAACTATTTCTTGATTATCAGGCTGAATGTGCGATTTATAGAACAACTCTATCATTTTAAGTGGATGGGTAAAAATGAAATTAACAATTTCTTTTAAACTTGAACCCATATAGGAATACCTGCTAAGTTGCTCAAAATTACCGTTTGGGCTTATAGCGGGCATGATAATCAAACTAGCAATCAAAAACCAAGACAATGAACCCAGCAATAGCATGATTGGCAATTGACAATTTTTCCAGGTAAATCCTTTGTTCAATAACCACATAGTTATGGAAGTAAATCCAAGCAAAATGGCCATATTTTCTTTGGAAATCAAGACCGCAAAAAAGCACAGTAAAGTTAAACCTGTCTTTTCAGTTAAATAAAAATAAAATAGCCAAGGCAAAAAACATGCACCAATTACATTATCATGGTAATCAAAAGCAAGGGCAGCATAGATGGCGAAGAAGCAATAAAATTGGATAAGAACCAAATTTGAAATTCCTTTTCGTAAGTTAAAATAAGTAGTTAATTTAGTTAAGCCAATGCCTGCAAAAATTAATGCTAAATTTTGAAATATTAATAAAGTATATGAACCAAATAACCAATAAAAAGGAGATAATATGGGAACCCAAAAGCTCAGGTGACAACTTAAATAACTAAGTGATTCTGCATTTAAGGTTTCACTGATGATTGCTGATTTAAAATGGGCAAACTGATACAATGCTTGGTTTGCCAAACCATAATCTAAACCTGCAGATCTAAAGTAATAATGATTTAAAATGGAAACAAGGGAAAATAGTATAAAAAAAAAGGCGTGAATAAAATTGGGCATTACAACCTTTATCAACTTTATCTTTAACCCTAAAAAAGAATTCAAACCCATTAGGCCTTCTATTTTAAACCAATCTCTTTTAATCTTTCTATGAGGTAATCTCCAGCAGAGATAGGTTCATAATGAATTGGATTATCTAAACTAATACATTCATTTAAACAATCTAAGCGCATTTCACTTCTAGGATGCAAGAAAAAAGGAATAGAATAGCGTGGAAAAGCCCATTTTTCTTGAGGTGGATTTACAACTCTGTGGGTGGTACTTTTAAGAACATTATTGGTTAATCGTTGAAGCATATCGCCAACATTAACCACGAGTTGATTGGGTAATGCCGTTATAGCAACCCACTCGTTTTGTTTATTCAACACTTGCAATCCTTCGGCACTCGCGCCCATTAACAAAGTAATTAAATTAATGTCTTCGTGCTCTGCAGCCCTAACTGCCGATTTAGGTTCACTGTTAATTGGCGGATAATGAATAGGTCTGAGTATGCTATTTCCATGATAAATTTTATCATCAAAATAGGTTTCAGGCAAGTTTAAAAACAAGGCAATTGCCCTGAGCATATATTTTCCGGTTTCTTCCAATTGCTTGTATGCTTTGAGGCCATTAGCATTAAAACCAGATAGTTCTTTAACAATAACATTTTCTGGATACTCATTTTTAATCGGATCATCACCAATTACTTCTTGCCCAAAATGCCAAAACTCTTTCAAATCACCTTCATTTCTGCCTTTGGCATGTTCTTTACCAAAGCTTGTGTAACCTCTTTGACCTGCTAAACCTGGAATTTCATAAACCTTTTTTGTTTCATCATGCAAATTAAAGAACTCTTGGCACTGCCAATAAAGTTGTTGACTAACTTCATCCTCTAAAAGATGGCCTTTAACAGCAACAAATCCAATATCTTGGTAGGCATTACCTAATGCTTGAACAAAATTATTTTTTTTAATTGAGTCGCCACTTAAAAAATCATTTAAATCAATAGATGGAATCATATATTTATCTTGTTTTATTAATATTAATTAGGTGAAGCATTTTGTTTTTTGAAAAGCTCAGAAAATTCATTGAACTCTTTTCTATAAAACAAACCTGTTCCAGAGGTAATAACATTTCGATTATAAATGGCATTGAAACCACTTTTATTGAAAACTTTTAGCTTTGTATTGCCATTCTTTTTCAAATTATAGGTAACAGAAACATTTGTTTGGGTTTGATCAATGGCATAACTTGTTTGCACCTCTAGCCTATTGTCCATAAACCTTTTCGAGGCCGATAACAATACAGTTCTACTTTTTGTGGGATCAGAAGCATTTAACAAATCAACACTCACATCAAAATTTGGAATGGCCTTTCCAATTAAGCCTGCTGCCTGCTTGCTTAATAAATCAGAAACTGTTTGGCTACCAAAAGTACTTGCAGAGGAGTTATTGGTATTGGTAATGGGCACAAAGCCACCAGAGATTAACAAGAACAACATTTGTTGATTCATCATTTCTGGTTCACGCCTAAAATTGGCCACCACAGCGTTTAATTCTGAAGCTGCCGCCCCTGTAACGGTGGTCGACAAATCTGGGAAATTTAAATCAAATACAAATTCAGGTTTCTCTACCAAACCTTTGATATTGATGATACAATCAACAGGAACCCTCACATTTGGATCTTCACTTCTTTCCATGTTTACAATTGGACTAATAGATGTTTTTAAACTATAAACCCCAACAATATTCATTCGTCCATCTAAAGGATCACCGGTCCAAGTTATCTTACTTCCACTGCGTAAGTCAAATTTTTTGGCTACCACATTCATGGCACTAAAACGATATTCACCCTCAGTTAATTCATATTCCCCAAACATTAAAAAATTACCATTTGGCAAATATTCCATTCTCAATTTTCCATTTCCCTTTGCCTTGATCCTATCGTCGGATTTGGCATCAAAGATGACTTGAATTTCGGCATAAGGGTTTGCTTTGATGTTCATATAAATACCAATTCCAAACTCATTGGCTTTTCCTTTACTTTTGATGGTGGTAACAGTATCTCTGCTCACAAAGTGAATGTATGATTCACCAGTTTCTGTGCTAGCGCCAAAAGGATTGACGGTAAGCTTTGTGTTTTTTTCAGACATCACATCTAGATACATGGCTACATCATTACTATTACCTTTCATAGAAAACTGCCCTGTTGCATATACATTTCCGTAAAAAAGGTCATTATCTTTTGCCACAGTTTTCATCATTTGAAAAGACTTAAAATCATCTAATTGAATATTGTATTTTAAATCACTAAAACCAACATGAGATATTTGCCCACTCACCTTTGCTGTTTGGTTATTGGCATCATTTATATCAAAGGGAACAATTTTAATGACATTATCATTGAAATTAATTTTGGCATTCCTAATGGTATAATTGGTTTGTAAATACTCTACTTTCAAACTCACATCTAATAGTGATAATTGTCCGTCAAGACTTAATTTATCTATTGGACCTTTTAGCCTTGCATTTAATTTAGCGTCACCATTGTTTAATTTCACATAATCTTTTACGAATGCTTGGAAGGCAACAATTTTAGAATTACTAAAATCTATGGCAAGGTCTAAATATTTGCTAGCTATATCGTAGTTTCCAGAGCCTTTTAGGTTGGTTATTTTACCCTTTAAAGAACTGAAATCAATGAGTAGGTCTTCTTCCTTTTCTCTGTAACCAATACTTACGTCAAAGTCGCCCAAAGTATCTTGATCAAGGCTTAAATTTTTGGCCGTTATCTCAGAGACAATCACATCTCTATTTCCCATATTCTTATAAACTATATATCCATTTGCAGTTCCAGCTAAATTAACACCAAGTTCTTTTACAAATTGATTGATGGTATTCAACTCCAAATTTTGAAGTTTAACACTTAAATTCTTATTTTTTCCTGAGTATTGATAATCTCCATCTACTAATAATTCTTGGCCTCCATTGGTTAATTTTAATTGGTCAAATGAAACATCACTATTGTTCAGCTTAATGGTTTTTCCTGACAAAATATTCCATTTAGAAAATCCTGATTGAACCCAAGAAGTTTTACTATTTATCCAAAAATCATTTTCTTCAAATATTACCTCTTGGTCAAATTCACCAAACACCACACTTAAGGTGTCTCTAATTTGGTATTGCAATTTCCATAAATCAGGCTGCAAATTTGATTTCAATGCAAATTCACCAATCAATAAAGTATCTAACCTACCAAAGCTTTTAAAACCTAATAATAATTCACCATTCTTTTTGTTTTGTTCATTAATCTTAAAAGTGGTTTGAACCAAATCCCAGCCATCATATCTGATATTACCAATATATCCTGCCAACTCAAAAGCTTCTTCATCACTATTTACTGAACCTTCTAGGTTAATATTGGTGGCATTAAACCCTGGGAAAAATAATGGTGAAATTGAATTAGTAGATAATATGTTCAGATCTAAATCAAATTTTTGGGTAGATTTCTTTGCCACTTTAGGATTAAAATAGGTATCTCCTAAACTCAAACTCCAATACATTATTTGATCATACAATTCTCCAATGTCATAATCTCCTTTGATATTGCCGTGGACAAAATCGCCGTTGATTGAAATTTTTTCACCATCCTCATTTTCAGATTCTAGCTTTAATTGGTTAATTTTATAACTGTATCCAAATTTTTCATAATGAAAATCCTCTATACTTATTACACCATGACTATTCCCTAAATCTTTCAGATAATAATCCGAAGAAAACCTTGTTCCTAATGAAATATTATTGTTGTGCAGATTCAATGGTTTTAAATTGGCATTTTCCAGGTTTCCATCAACAATAAAATGTAAATACTCCGCAGACATATCAATCATTACATCTGATAACATTTCCAAATTAGTGTCTGCTACATTTAAGTGCATGTTAATTTTTTTGTGAGCAACATTTCCCTTTAAATCAATGTTACTATAGTTATAATTTTGGTAACCAATGGCATTAATCTTCCCTTGGAATTTAGTATTAAGGGTATTTAAATCAAATCCTTTACCTTGTACAAAAGCATCCATAGTTAAAATTCCTAAATCTTTGTTATTTAGAAAAGCGCCCAACATAAAGTTATTCATTTTCAACTTACCAGAATATTCACTCAACATGGTTTTTTCATTTACCTTCATGTTTAAGTCGGTTTCGGCCGAACCAAAATCTGTTTCAATAATTCCATAGGTAACAAAGTCTTTATAAAACCCTGTAAATTGCCCCTTATATTTTAATTTCCCTAAATCTTCTAATTCTTGCGGCATCTCCATGGCCGCAATTATTTCTAATTCATTCCTATTAGAAGTAAACTTATTAGCCTTAATATCCATAAAGGTTTCTTCAATATTGGGTAAACCAATCATTTTAACATCACCATCAAATTGGGTTTCTGAACCAATTTTCAGCAACATTTCTTTCATGGTTAAATTACTCAATGGCCCTTTTATTGAACCACTCACCTTAGCTTGATATTTATACACTTCAAATTCTGGTACAAAAAACGCAATATCTTTCATATCCAATTCTGACTCGTTCAATACAATTTTCATTGGAATATTATCATTGAAATTTGCATAATCTTTCCATGATGATGAGGTTAAACTGAAGTAATTTTTTAAATGGCTATTTGGAGTAACCATATCAAAATTCTTAAATTCTACTAATGATTTACATATAGTAGCATTGGCCTTCAACCTCAAAATTTCAAATCCACACCGTTCTTTACAACTAAAATTTTTGATATCAAAAATCATTGAATCATCTATTAACTTAAAATGATTCGACCTAAAATTGGTTTCGTAAAAGTTCATTCGGTTATAATCGAAACCCTTAGGGGAAAAAGTGCCAGTTGAATCGAATAGAAGAAACCGGGTATCCATGCACTCTAAATTCTTGAACTCTAAAATAAAGGGGGGAGCATTTGGGTCACTCATAGTATCGTTGGGGTCAGAAAAAAGGTTAATTACATCAAAACTATAGGTACTATCTCTATAAGTGGTTATTTTACATAGCCCTTCATCCAGCACTACATCTCGCAACATAAAATGGGTTGAGTCTAATTTTAGGCCAGAAATATTAAATTGTAACCTCCCTACAAAAAAAGTTGTGTCTTTTTTTTGATCTCCAAAATTAACATTTCTTAAACTAAAATATGTCCAACCATCATAGTTGATTTCACCAATAGATATGCGGGTATGATAGGTATCATTGAGGTATTTTGTGAGCCTGCCAATGGCATAATTTTGAACAGAATAGGTATTAAAAAGAAGGTATACCAGCATAAGCAGACCAATAAAGCCTGCAGATAATACATAAGATATTTTGATAAACTTCTTTAGCAACGTAGTTTTGTTTCGAAGATAACAAATATAGTTGTGTCAGCAAAATTGGAAAAAGATATATTAATACTTGCCATTGAATCGTCTTGCGATGATACAGCAGCCGCTATAATCTATAATGGCAAAATTCTCGCAAATAAGGTTGCTTCGCAAAGTATACATGAGCTTTATGGCGGTGTTGTTCCAGAATTAGCAAGCAGAGCGCATCAACAAAACATAGTGCCAGTTGTAGAAATTGCATTTAAGGAGGCTAATGTATCAATCAATGATTTGTCGGCCATTGCCTTTACCAAAGGTCCCGGATTAATAGGATCTTTGATGGTTGGCTGCAGTTTTTCCAAGTCTTTGGCCTTATCATTAAATATTCCTTTGATAGGAATTCACCACATGGAGGCGCATGTTTTGGCGCATTTTATTGATGAACCGAAACCAAGTTTTCCATTTTTATGCCTAACGGTAAGTGGCGGCCACACTCAAATTGTAAAAATGAATGATTATTTTTCCTTCGAAATTTTGGGTAAAACCATTGATGATGCAGCTGGCGAGGCCTTTGATAAGGCAGCAAAAATACTTGGACTCCCCTATCCTGGTGGACCATTGGTAGATAAATATGCTCAAAATGGCAATCCTGATAAATTTAAGTTTCCCCAACCACAAATTCCTGAATTAGGCTTTAGTTTTAGTGGCCTAAAAACCTCATTTCTCTATTTCATTCAAAAGCAGGAAAAGGATAATCCTAAATTTATCGAAGAAAATTTAGCCGATTTATGTGCCTCTATTCAAAAGTCGATTATTCTTCATTTGATGAAAAAAATCATCAAAGCTTCGGTTCAAACCGAAATAAAAGAAATTGCATTGGCCGGCGGAGTTTCTGCGAATAGCGGACTCAGAAAAGCGTTATTAGAGGAAGGCGCAAGAAATAATTGGAGAACCTACATTCCTGCTTTTGAATATTGTACAGACAATGCCGCGATGGTTGCTATGGCTGCACATTTTAAATATATATTAAATGAATTTGAGCCAATTACAGCAGCTCCTTTTGCCAGGTAGTAACAAATTATTTTAATTGAACAGGATATTATTTTTAAATTTAAGGTATAATCATACATTTATAAAAAAATTATCCAAATGAAATACCTTATTTTTATGAGGCATGCCAAAGCGCTCAAGGAGTCTGCTGATGGTTCTGATTTTGAACGCGACCTAGATGAAAGAGGCAAAAAAGACGCCGTATGTATGGCATTGGCGCTTATTAAAACTAATTTTCAGCCAGAGCTAATTGTATCTAGCCCTGCCAAAAGAACAATGAAAACAAGTAAAATAATGGCCAAAGAATTGCAAATGAATGAAAGCCAAATTGCATTCGACAGCAATATTTATGAGGCTGGAATCAATGACCTGATGCATGTGATTCATGAATTAGATGAAATGAATTCAACCATCATGTTAGTAGGACATAATCCATCTATAACCAGTATTATAGGATATTTAACCTCAACCTTTGCAGAACATATTCCTACTTCTGGCATTGTTGTTGTAGGTTTCCAAGAAAATAATTGGAGATTGGTTCAGGCAAGAACGGGGAGAGTTATTGCCTATTTAAATCCAAAAGGCTTACCAATAAATTAAGTATAAATCATATTAAGCATTCACCAAAAATAGTCAATGAAGAAATTAAGCATTTTCCTTTTCCTACTTTTACCAGCCTTGAGCATAATTGCTCAGGAATTACCCTTTAGTGGAACCAAAAATAAAAAAGCAGAATATTATTTTGGGGAAGCATTGAAAACTTTTCAATTGCAAGATTATTTAAAGGCAAATAGCTGGCTCGATAAAGCAGTTGCACTTGATCCAAGTTTTATTGATGCTTATATGATGCAGGCCGAAATTAAAAAAGACAATGAAAAGTATGAGGATGCTATTGCCTTATACACTAAAATTGTTGGGATCAACCCCGAATTTCCTATGAGTTATTTTGGAAGAAGTAAATGCTATTTTGCCACCAAAAAATACGATGAGGCATTTAAGGATACCGAAAAATTTATGGGCTTTCCAGATTACTATCAAAAGGCAGATCAAGCAAAAGTGATACAAACCAATTCTGATTTTTCAAGAAAAGCCATTCTTAGTCCTTTCCCGTTTAAACCTGTAAACTTAGGAAACATGGTTAATTCAATGGACAATGAATACTTTCCAGGAATTACAGCCGACGAACAGGTGTTGATCTTTACGCGTTTGGTTAATGGTAGAGATGAAGAATTTTATAGGAGCACAAAGGTGGATGGCAAATATACTTTTGCAGAAAATATGGGCTACCCAATTAATACGGAAAGAAATGAAGGTACAGTTTCCCTTTCTGCCGATGGTCAGTATATTTTTTATACAGCTTGTAACAGACCTGGCGCAAACGGAAGCTGCGATTTGTTCTTGAGTAAATTAGATGGCAATACTTGGTCTGAACCAATTAACCTTGGACCACCTGTAAACAGTGCATCTTGGGAGAGTCAGCCTTGCCTAAGCTTTGATGGCAGAACGCTTTATTTTAGCAGTAACAGACCAGGTGGCTATGGCCAAAGTGATATTTGGTATACCACTTTCAAAGGGGGCAGGTGGACACCTCCTATTAATGCCGGTCCAGAAATTAACTCAGTTGGCGATGAGCAGTCGCCTTATATAGCAAAGGATGATCAAACTTTATATTTTAACAGCGATGGCCATCCTGGAATGGGAGGAGTTGATTTATTTTTTACCAGAAGAGCGGCAGATGGAAGATGGCAAAAGCCAACAAATTTGGGCTATCCAATTAATAGCGACAAAGATGAAACCTGCTTGGTTATTGCCTCAAATGGCAAAGATGCTTTTTTGGCAAAAGAGGGAGAAGATAGCAAAGGTGGATTAGATATCTATAGTTTTGAATTGTATGAATCTGCTCGACCTCAAAAAACTGGCTATGCAAAAGGAGTTGTTTTTGATGCGGTTACTAAAAAGAAGATATCAGCGAAAGTTGAATTAATAGAATTATCAAGCGGCCGGGTGGTCATTGAATCCTATTCAAATAAAGTAAGTGGTGAATTTTTAGTATGCCTGCAGGGAAATAAAAACTATGCACTTAATGTTGGCGCAGCAGGTTATTTATTCTATTCTGAAAATTTTAGTTTACAAAACCAAGATGCCACTGACCCTTTGGTGCTCTCAGTTCCATTGCAACCTATAACACCCGGTGCTAAAGTGGTATTAAAGAATATTTTCTTCGACTCAGATAAATTTGATTTAAAACCAGATTCAAAAGCAGAATTGAACAAGCTGGTTCAGTTTTTGGCTAATAATCCTAAGGTAAAAATTGAAATTGGCGGACACACAGATAATACTGGCGACATTAATAAAAACTCATTATTATCTGCAAATAGATCAAAGGCTGTTAAGGATTATTTAGTGGCTACAGGCGTTCCAATAACTCGGTTAAGCTCTAAGGGTTATGCCGATACACAACCAATTGCAGATAATAAAACGATAGAAGGTCGTGCTCAAAACCGACGTACCGAAATAAAAATCATGCCTTAGGGCTCTAGTTTTATATTCTTATATTAGGAATATCAAATGGTTGAGTTGTTTGATACTTCTTAACTTTTTATGCATATTGCAGCATTAAATATTGCAATTATGGAAGCCCTAGTTTCTACTGAATTTAGTTTTAAAGGCCAAAAAAGTTTTTATCGTGGTAAAGTACGCGATGTATATAATATCAATAACATGTTTTTAGTAATGGTGGCTTCCGATCGTATTTCAGCATTTGATGTTGTTTTACCTAATGCCATTCCTTTTAAAGGTCAGGTTTTGAACCAAATAGCTGAGCACTTTTTAACCCTAACCAAAGACATGGTTCCAAATTGGCATGTAGCTAGTCCTGATCCAAATGTTACCATAGGACATTATTGTGAGCCTTTCAAAGTAGAAATGGTTATTAGAGGCTACTTGGCAGGACATGCTTGGCGCGAATATAAGAGTGGCAAAAGAGTTATTTGTGGTGTTGCCATGCCAGATGGCTTAGAAGAAAATGATCCATTTCCTGAACCCATTATTACGCCAACCATAAAGGCCAGTGAAGGTCATGATGAAGACGTTTCGCGTGAAGGTATTTTTGAATTGGGATTGGTATCAGAGGCAGATTATTTGGTCATAGAAGATTATACCAGAAAACTGTTTTCTTTTGGATCAGCCTATGCAAAAAAACAAGGATTGATTTTGGTTGATACTAAATATGAGTTTGGAAAAAAGGATGGTGTTATTTTGTTGATGGATGAAATTCATACACCCGATTCGAGCAGGTACTTTTATGCAGATACTTATGATGCCATTCAAAGCCATAACCAGCAGCAGAGGCAACTATCAAAAGAGTTTGTAAGGCAATGGCTTATTGAGAATAATTTTCAGGGTTTGGAAGGACAATCAGTACCTATTTTAGGTCAAGAATTTATCTCTTTAATTACCAATAGGTATATTGAATTATTCGAAAAAATAACAGGAAAATCTTTTCAAAAACAAGACTATAATGAAGTATTGCAAAGGGTTGAACAAAATACCATTCAGGCAATTAATCACTTAATTTAATCGGCAGAAAACCGTGAATGCTATTTGGTTTTCTTTGGCAGTAAATACCTCCTACTTTCTTGCCGATTTATTTATTAAATTAGGTAGTGGGAATCATAGCGCTGGCAGGTTGATATACATTAGATCTGTTTTAACTGTGGCCTTAGCATCTTTATGGTTAGTTTCTTCTGGAGATTTGGGTAATCTTCCAAACTATAATACCATTGGAGTTTTATTGTTTTGCAGTGTTTTATGTACCCTAGGATTATTTTATTATGTAAAGGCAATTCAAACATTACACTTTGTAAATGTTGCTGTAATAGGAATTTGTGGGGCATTTATACATTATGGCTTAGGTATAGTTTTAAACCATGAACAAGTAAACAATTGGTTTTACGTTTCAGCTTTTCTTTCCATACTTGGCATTATAATTCAATGGAGAAAAACAGGAAATCATAAAGGTTTACTAGACGCTTTAATTAGTGCCATATGCTGGGGCTTTGGTTATGCCTTATTAAGCATTCCATTGGCAAATACCAGTGCAATTTGGGGTACATGGATAATGGAGTTTACCATCTTAATTTTATCTGCATTTTATTTAATTTTAAATGATCATACCTTCAGGATACTGAGTCCACCGGTTAAAGATTATAAAATAATGGCCATTGCTATCTTTACTATTTTAGGTTCAGTATTGGTAAATTTAAGTTACCAAAAATTTTCCTTGAATGTGCTTGGATTTATGCAATTAGCTTTTTTTCCTTATTCCTTGTTGGCAGGATATTTCTTATTTAAAGAGAAATTAAATGCGTGGGAATGGATCGGAAACACAATGGTTATATTGGGTTTAGTAGTATATTTTTATACTTGTGTTTAGTATAGGAAAAGCCTTTAGCTGTTGGCCATTAGCTGTTAGCTGTTGGCCTTGAGCTATTGGCCATTAGCTATTGGCTAATAGCCAAATCAAGAATTTTATTATTTAAAATAATTTCTTTACCAGGCTTAGCGATAATTGCTGTTTTGATCATGGCTTTTGCAACCTCGGTGCCCTTGATAGCCTTGTATAATTTTAATGGCCCAATAAAGAGTGGATTGAGCACGCGCATCAAATATTGCGTAATAGTTTCGAGTGGCCTACTTTCATTTCTTGAACCCAGTAATAATGATGGCCTGAAAATGCTCAAAGAAGTATAGCCAATGCTAGCAATTGCTGCCTCAACCTCACCTTTTAATTTGCTATAAAATATCGAAGAATCAATGCTTGCCCCTAAGGAACTAACTAATAAAAATTGGGTTGCACCGTTTGCTTTGGCAATTTCGGCAACCTTTAAGGGATAATCAAAATCAATTTGTTTGTATAAAATTGTATCGGGCGTTTTGGCTTTGGTTGAACCTAAACAGCAAAATACATCATCAACAATCATTTCATTTTTGTATTGATCCAAATCATCAAAATCGAGTAAAATTTGATGCAGTTTATCATGTTTAATAACCAAGTCTCTGCGCGCTAAAACTGTTACTTTAGAATAATGAGTGCTCTTCAACAACTCAAAAACTAGGTTCCGCCCTATCAACCCAGTGGCCCCAATTACTAAAGCTTTTTTCAATTAAATAATATTAATAATCTTTGGTGTGAAACTCTTTTTTCTCAAGTGGGTTGCTAATGGCCACTTCAACCATTTTATTGGCTAATAAATTAGCAGGTGTAGATTTAATCTTGTCTAACAAGCCAAATCCAATGATGTTTACTACATTACCAATGCTTTTATTCATGACAAATAATCCACTTGATAAATTAACAGATTTACCAATTTTATTGACATTAAAAACATAGAAGTTCTCGAAGCCAAGTTGTTTGATTTCAGCGGCTAATTTTGCCCTAAGTTTAAACTTTTCAACGTTTGATGTAACGCTAGCTTTGGAGGGATTAATTAAAAAAAAACTCTTCACCCCTTGTTTTTTTGCCACTTTAGCAATGCTAAGTGGATATTCATACTCAAACATGGATGAATCCTCTAAATTGAGCGTATTGATGTAATCCGTCCCCAATAAGCAATAAACATCATTTACATCGTTAAATTCTTCAGAGTAATTTTCAATGGCAGCAAAGTCAACGTTTACCTTTTTTAGGTGCATATTCCGCAACCGTCTATTTTCTCTACGAGTTAACACAACCACTTTTTTGTAGTGCCGGTTGCTAAGCAAAGACTCCATTAAGGACCTGCCTATATATCCAGAAATACCAACTATTAGCCCTACTCGCATCTTACGAAATAAGCAATTTATTTCCACATTTTCAATTAAAAATTACAATAAAACCTAATTTCTTAAAATAATGGGCCTAGGTTTCTTATTTTTTGAATATTTTTGGTCCAACAAAATATCAAATTATGATCAGTAACCATGAAGTAGATTACCGCATTTTTGGCAGTGAAATGCAATGTGTAGAGATAGAATTAGACCCACAAGAAACCATCATGGCAGAGCCAGGTAGTTTTATGATGATGAATGATGGCATTCAGATGAACACTATTTTTGGGGATGGCAGTGCCCAAGAAAACGGCATATTTGGCAAACTAATGTCGGCAGGCAAAAGGCTATTAACGGGTGAAAGCTTGTTTATGACTGCATACACCAATATGGTTTCAGGCAAAAGAACTGTAACTTTTGCAGCACCTTACCCTGGAAAAATAATTCCATTGGATTTGAGCAGAATGGGAGGCAGAATTACTTGCCAAAAGGATGCTTTTTTATGCGCTGCAAAGGGCGTTAGTATTGGTATTGAATTTCAGAAAAAATTAGGAACTGGCTTATTTGGCGGCGAAGGTTTTATCATGGAAAAGCTTGAAGGGGACGGAATGGCTTTTTTACATGCAGGCGGACATGTGGAAGAGCGACAGTTGCAAGCAGGTGAGGTTTTAAAAATTGATACTGGTTGTATTGTTGCATTCACGAAAGAGGTTAATTACGACATACAATTTGTAGGTGGCGTTAAGAATACATTATTTGGCGGAGAAGGTGTGTTTTTTGCTACCTTAACTGGTCCTGGAAAGGTTTGGATTCAATCATTGCCTATTTCTAGGCTAGCAGGAAGAATTATCTCCTATGGAGGATTTGGAAGAAGAAGAGAAGAAGGAGGCTTACTAGGTGGATTAGGAAACATCCTTGATGGGGATGGAATGTAACCATGAAAAATTACAAAAAAATTGATGTCCATGCGCATATTTTGCCAGAAAATATGCCCAATCTTAAAGATAAGTATGGTTATGGCGATGCGTTTATTTATTTAGACCATTTTCAACCAGGCAGGGCCAATATGATGAAAGCAGATGGTACCTTCTTTCGTACCATTGATGAATTATGTTGGAATCCTGAAAGCATCATTGAGCACATGGACAAACATGATGTTGAATTAATGGCATTAAGCATTGTGCCCGTTTTGTTTTATTATTGGGCTGAACCAAAACATACTTTGGAGTGGGCACAATACTATAACAACCATGTAGCTAAAATCCAAGAAACCTACCCTACTCGATTTGTTGGCTTGGGAACGCTTCCCATGCAAGATATTAATTTGGCCTGCGAAGAGTTATCCCGGTGCAAGCACGAATTAAATTTGCCAGGCATAGAAATTGGAACACATATTGAACACCGCAACCTAGACGATGAATATTATTACCCCTTTTATGAAACAGCCGAAAAATTAGGCATGTGTATTTTTGTTCATCCATGGGATATGATGGGACAAGATAAGATGCCTAAGTACTTTCTTCCATGGTTAATTGGTATGCCCGCTGAAACTTCTTTGGCCATTTGCAGTATGTTGTTTGGTGGCATTTTTGATAAATTTCCAAAACTAAGAGTCTTGTTTGCTCATGGTGGTGGCTGCTTTCCGCAAACTATAGGTAGAATTTCTCATGCCTACCATGCTAGACCAGATTTATGTAATGTACATAAAGTAGATGAACCTAGGAATTATACTGATAAATTTTATATTGATTCATTGGTTCACGACGATGATACTTTTGCCTTTTTATTAAAAATGTTTGGGGCGGATAAAATTGCTATGGGTTCTGATTTCCCCTTCCCATTGGGCGATTTGGAGCATGGCAAGTTTATTGAATTGATGAAAGACGTTGACGAAGAAACCAAAATAAAGCTATTGAGAAATACCGCAAAAGAATGGCTCGGAATTTAGTTAACTAAATAGAATTGCCTATTTATCCGATTGATTACCGACCTTTACAAAAAAAGTATGCTTAATTTTGAAGATTTAAATTTAAATAAACCACTACTCAACGCACTTAACGATTTAGCATATATACATCCAACTCCTATCCAAGAAAAGTCATTTTCGGTGATTATGTCGGGTAAAGATGTGGTTGGAATTGCCCAAACTGGAACTGGAAAAACCTTTGCATACTTGCTTCCTATCCTCAGACAGCATAAATATTCAGAGGATAAAAACCCCACTGTTCTCATCATTGTGCCTACAAGAGAATTAGTGAGTCAGGTAGTAGCTGAAATTGAAAAACTCACCGTTTATATGAGCATTCGGGTTGCAGGTATTTATGGAGGTATCAATATAAACCCACAAAAGAAGACGGTTCTTGCTGGTTTAGATATTTTGGTTTCAACACCCGGAAGGTTAGTTGATTTGGCCATGTTGGGTATTCTTCGCTTGAAATCGGTTAAGCATTTTATCATTGATGAGGTAGATGAAATGATGGATCTAGGATTTAGGGCTCAATTAAATACCATTTTAGATCTGCTGCCATCTAAGGTTCAAAACATATTTTTTTCAGCTACCATGGGAGAAAATGTGCAGGTATTGATAGAAACTTTTACCACCAATGCCCAGAAAATTGAGATAGCTGCGCATGGCACGCCAATAGATAAAATAAAGCAATTCGCTTATGATGGTCCAAATTATTATACCAAAGTAAGCTTGCTTGAGAACCTGTTGACCGACAAAAAAGAATTCAGTAAGGTGATGATTTTTGTTGGAAATATTAAATTGGCAGATAGGTTGTTTGCCCAACTTTCTAAAGTATTTGAAGAGGAATTATCACTCATTCATTCAGGAAAATCTCAGGTTGTGAGGTTTGCTACTTTAGAAAATTTCCATAAAGGTATGAACCGAATTTTAATTGCAACAGATATTGCTGCGCGTGGTCTCGACATTTTGGAAGTATCACATGTAATCAATTTTGATACACCCAAAGAGGCAGGAGATTATATACATAGAATTGGTAGAACTGGTAGAGCTGGCAGGGCAGGTACTGCAATTACTTTTTTCAATGAGGTTGAAAGTCCTTATTTAGAAAGCATTGAAGCTCTGATGAAATTGAGTGTTACCAGGAAAAGAATTCCAAAAGAAGTGCCCATTTCTTCCATTTTTACGGAGGATGAATTGCCACAGGTGATTCAAAAAAACCATAACAAAAACGCTAAAAACAAAGATACCAGACCTGTTGTACACGAGAAGAAAGCCAAGAACAAAAAAGAAAATTTAGGCGGACCAAGAAAACGAAACCCAAATAAAACAAAGCCCAGAAACAGGGCTGTTGAAAGAAATAGGGCGAGAAAAAAATAATAAAGACAAAACTTTTTCATTCAACCTAGCATGATAGTATTCAATAATTGGAATAACTTGTTAAAAACTGGACCATTATTTGAATTAGTTTTGAACCGATAAAATAAATTATGACAAAGACTGTTGAACATATTGAATGCCTGATTGTAGGATCAGGACCTGCTGGTTATACTGCAGCAATATATGCCGCTAGGGCAGATTTAAAACCCATCATGTATGCAGGTATGCAGCCAGGAGGCCAATTAACTATTACCACTGATGTAGAAAACTACCCAGGCTATCCAGAAGGAATAATGGGTCCTGAGATGATGGAGTTATTTCGCAAGCAGGCTGAGCGTTTTGGAACCGATGTTCGTTATGGAATGATTACCAGTGTTGATTTAACAGGAAAACCACCTTTTAAGTTAATAGCAGACGAATCACATGAAATTTTGGCTGAAACAATTATCATTGCCACTGGAGCAAGTGCTAAATGGTTGGGAATTCCGTCCGAACAAAAGTTAAATGGAATGGGAGTTAGTGCTTGCGCGGTATGTGATGGATTTTTCTTCAAAGGAAAAGATGTGGCTATAGTTGGCGCTGGAGATACAGCCTGCGAAGAAGCTAGTTACCTTGCAAAAATCTGTAGTAAAGTATACATGATTGTTAGAAGGGATGAATTTAGAGCTTCTAAAGCAATGATTCATCGTGTTTTAAACACCCCAAATATTGAGGTAATTTTTGATACGGAAACAGATGAAATCTTGGGCGAAAATAAAGTTATAGGTGCGCGTTTAAAAAATAGAAAAACCAACGAATTAAGAACCATAGATATCAGTGGATTCTTCGTGGCAATTGGTCACCATCCAAATACAGATATATTTAAAGGATATTTGGATATGGATGAAACTGGCTATTTGCAAACTATTCCAGGTACAAGCAAAACAAATGTTGCTGGTGTATTTGCTTGTGGTGATGCGCAAGATAAAGTATACAGACAGGCTGTAACCGCAGCCGGAAGTGGCTGTATGGCAGCATTAGATGCTGAAAGATATCTGGCGGCAAAAACAGATGTGAGTAACTAAATCAGAATTTTATTTAAATATTTTGAATGTCAACCCTTTCTAAATATGAGGTATTGTAAGGCGTTGGCAACAAAGATAGTTTTTTAGTAACATCCTCTGTTACTTCTGTTTTGTGTTGCTGTGAATAAGCTGTAAACTCAACTATTTCATACAATAAATATCATATTATTTGAAGTTGTTAAAGCCATCAACAAGTGTGAATAAGTAATTTTTTATTTGTTAAGTTAATTTTCAATCTTCGGCAAGGACGATTGAATATCCTTAACAATTAATTCATGGTAGGCAGAAAAGTAGCACCCAAAAAAGTGGCAAAAAAAGCGGTTAAACGCATTTCAAAACATAAAGAACTAAGAAAAATATTTGTTTTAGACACATCAGTTATTTTATACGATAACAATTCTATTAAAAATTTTGAGGAGCACGATGTTGCTATTCCAATTACTGTTCTTGAAGAGTTAGATAATTTTAAAAAGGGTAACGATACCTTAAACTTTGAAGCAAGAGCTTTTATAAGGTATTTGGATAAACTTTCAGGAGAATATACACTAACAAATTGGATTCCTATTAACGGTCCAACGCGAGGCCAATTTAAAGTGGTAATGCCAGAAAGAACGCGTATTGATGCCCAGGTAGTTTTTGGTGAGCGTAAAGCCGACCATCGCATCTTAAATGCGGCAATAGCACTTCAAGAACAGCACCCAGATAGGTCTGTTATAATGGTTACCAAGGATGTTAACTTAAGGCTAAAGGCAAAATCATTGGGCATATTAGCCGAAGACTATGAAACAGGTAAAATTAAGGACATAGATACCCTTCATACTGGCAGAACTGTGCTCGAAAAAATTAAGTCATCTATTATTGATGAAGTTTATGCAAGAGGTTTTGTGAGCTATGATTTAGCCATGAAGAAAAAACCAATAGCTAATCATTTTTATATCCTAAAAAATGCATCAAATTCGGTCCTTACTTGCTACAATGCGGAAACAGAAAGCCTAGAAAAAATCAATAAAGTAAGTGCCTCTGGTATTAAGCCACGCAATGCAGAACAAGCATTTGCTTTGCATGCCGTTTTGAACCCACAAATAAAATTGGTAACCATTCAAGGCATAGCTGGCACTGGTAAAACTTTATTGGCACTCGCAGCGGCAATGGAGCAAAAAGCTAACTACAGGCAGATTTATTTAGCAAGGCCAATCATTCCTCTTAACAACAGAGACATTGGATTTTTACCTGGGGATGCAAAATCAAAGATTAACCCTTATATGGAACCACTTTGGGATAACTTAAAATTGATCCAAAATCAATGGAAAGAAACCGATAAAGAGTTTCAAAAAATTACCGATATGGTGAACCAAGAAAAATTGATGGTTACTCCATTGGCTTATATCAGAGGTAGAAGTTTATCTAATATTATTTTCATTATAGATGAAGCGCAAAATCTTACGCCGCTTGAAGTTAAAACCATTATCACAAGAGCAGGTGAAAACACAAAAATTGTTTTTACAGGAGATATTTTTCAAATAGATACACCTTATCTTGATTCACAATCTAATGGATTATCTTATTTGATTGATCGCGTTCAAGACAATCCCTTGTATGCACACATTACTTTGGAAAAAGGAGAACGTTCCGAACTAGCAAATTTAGCAAATCACTTATTGTAATTCTATATGGAAACAATTCCTTTAAGTATAAAGCCTAAAACATCTGGTCAAAGTGAAAACAGTTTTTTAGAAGGACCTAGGTCAAGGAGAAGAGAATTATTGTTTATTGTAAGGGTATTTTACGAATTCATAAATGGGTTCAGGCACCTTCATTTTCTTGGTCCTTGTGTAACAGTTTTTGGCAGTGCTAGGTTTAAAGAAGACCATGTTTATTATGAAAAAGCAAGGGAAATTGGCGCCGGATTAAGCAACCTTGGCTTTGCCATCATTACTGGCGGTGGACCAGGAATTATGGAGGCTGCAAACAGAGGGGCTTACGAAAATAATGGCTTTAGCATTGGCTGTAATATTGAGCTGCCACATGAGCAAAAAGAAAATCCTTACCTGCATAAATGGGTTAACTTTAAATATTTCTTTGTGCGTAAAATATTATTGGTGAAGTACTCGTATGGGTTTGTAATCATGCCCGGAGGTTGGGGAACTATGGACGAATTGTTTGAAGCGCTTACCCTAATCCAAACAGGAAAGATTAAAGAGTTTCCAGTGGTTTTATTTGGACGAGATTATTGGAAAAACCTGACTGAATTAACGCAAGATATGGTAAGGCATAAAACCATTTCAGAAACAGATTTAAAAGATAACTTATTGGTTACAGATTCTGTTGAAGAGTTATTAGAGCACTTCAATACTTATGCCATCAAAAAATTTAATTTAAAGCGGGTAAAAAAATATTCACCCAATAAACTCTTTTGGGAAAAACGTTAATGCTTTTCTTGGTTCATACGCAATGATCGCTGAAAATTAGCATAAAAACTTGTGGCAGCGTTTGACTTGTAATGGCAGTGATTGCTGATTGTTCCAGTTTCTTCGCATTTACACGCTACTATTTTATTGCTTTCAAAAAAGAACCTGCAATTTTCACAAGCTACAGCGGAGCACGTCTTAAAAAAAGCATCTTCATTTAACACAAATTCTATTCCTACCAAATCCAAATCAATGGCTGCAATTCTTTTTCTACCTTGATTCGAACAGGTAGCCAAAATATAATAGTCGTTACCCAACTGAGTAATGCTCATTTCGCTCACCTTTGTGCCATCTTTAAAAGTCCATTCAAAAGCTTTGGTTAATGATTCTTGACAATCTTTAAACTGGTAAACACCATTATTTACTTCTCCAACAACAATACCTGTGTTCTGAGAAAAAGAAGTAAAACTTAATAAGAATAAAAAAGTAAAAAAGATATTTTTAAGCATAAAACATATTTATAATACAAATATAATTAACCACCAATCATTCTTGCAATCACATAAGCGGCAGTTGCTGCCAATGCACCAATAAATAGCGTTTTAAAGGCTCCAATAAAAGGAGGTTGACCTATTATCTTGGTTTTAAAGAATCCAAATGTGAATAAACAAATAGCCGTAATGATGCAAGAGTAAACAAAACCATCATGTGCATTGTCTGAGAAAATTGGGAAGTAGGTGCTTAATGGTACAATGCCACCTATGATATAAGAGATTCCAATTGTTAATGCACTTTGCCTAGCTCTATTGATATCGGGTTGATCCAAGCCTAGTTCATAGCGCATCATAAATTTCACCCATTTGTCTTTGTCTTTTGAAAGCTCTTCCACAATTAATTCAGTAGAAGCTTCACTTAAACCATACTCATTAAAAACATCACGTACTTCTTGCTTTTCCTTTTCGGGATGCGTATCAACTTCCTGGTATTCACGCCTAAGCTCACTGGCATAATGATCAATCTCGGTTTTACCAGCCAAATATCCACCTAAACCCATAGCAATGCTGCCTGCAACTATCTCCGCTAAGCCTGCAGTAACAATTACACTATTACCTTGAGCAGCGCCTGTTAAGCCAGCAGCCAATGCAAATGGAACTGTTAATCCATCGCTCATTCCAATAACTATGTCTCTAACAATTTCACTTCCACTGAAGTGCTCTTCATTATGATGATGTATATGATCCTGCATACCTATTTTTTGTTAAGCTATTTGCAATTAAACCTATGATTTTATTTTTTCGTATTTAGAAATGTTGGATATATTTATTTCACTTAAAAGCTCAATTGCTTTAGGCTTCTCAATATCATCAGCACCTTTAAAAATGCTCACCAACTCATCACTTTTGGCCTCGAAAAACACCAATAACATTACTGTATTCGGAGATATTTTAAAAACCTTTTTTACTTGCTCTAATGAAGCTGTGATTTGTTTTCTTGCTTGAAATGGATCTTTGGTAAATTGATCCAATCCTTTGCGGTGATAGATATAATAGGCATTTCTTAATGGTCTGAACCTTTCGTTTAAAATGTTGTCGATTAAATTATAACGAGTTCTTGATGATTTTTCGAAAGGCTTCCAACCAGATTTTAAACTTGTTTGACCTGCTAAACTCGAAATTTGAAGTGCCTTGGTAAATAGGCTAGTTCCACCTTCTAACGAAAAACTGTCGTAATCTAAGGCCAAAGTATAGTAGGCATAAAAACTCAATAAGGAAGATAAATCCCCTAAAAACTGACCATCTTGGTACTCTAAACGATCTTGGTCTTGGTATTTAAAATCCCAATTTTCATCATTAAAGCTAAATAAGGTAGTGGTATAATTTGCGCCATAAACAGGCCTCCTACTTTGAATAACAGCCGTAGCTTGGTACTCATAAGTTGTTTGATTGTAACCCGAAATAAAGATTTCAATATTGAGCTCTATCCTTTCGTTATTTGCCACTTGTTCATTGGACCACCGTGCATTGTTCATAAAATCTTGCAAGCGTTGCTCCAAGCCTCTGAAAATGGTTTTATCAGATATTTGTACTTGTTGGTCGTTAATTTTAATCCTGCAATTGAACTCTTGGGAAAAAGCAGGCATTCCAAACATTAACGATAAAATACCAATGACAATTTTTTTAAACATGTAATAATTGAATTATTTGTTCAACAATATCTTGAGCCACATCTTTTTTAGGCTTCAAACCGAAACTTTTTTTAGTGCCATTATTATGTATGACGCTAATTTGATTGGTATCAAATCCAAAGCCTGCACCTTTATCATTGAGCGAGTTTAACACAATGAAATCTAAATTTTTTTCTTTCAATTTTTTCAAGGCGTTAGCCTCTTCATTATCGGTTTCGAGCGCAAAGCCAATTAAAAGTTGCTTTTTTTTCTTCAATTTTCCCAACTCCTTTAAAATGTCTTTTGTTTTATTTAGCTCAATGTTTAATGAATCACCAGCCTTTTTTATTTTACTTTTACTTACTTGAGCAGGGGCATAATCTGCCACCGCAGCGCATAGAATGGCGATATCTGTTTTTGAATAAACCTTTATACATTCCTCAAACATTTCGGCTGCTGAGGTAACGTTTATTGTAGTAATAGAAGTGTTCTTGGTTTGTTGTGAGGTAGGACCAGCAACTAACAAAACTTTTGCTCCATGGAAAGCTATTGCATCTGCAATGGCAAAACCCATCTTGCCTGTACTGTGATTTCCAATAAACCTTACTGGGTCAATGTGTTCATATGTTGGCCCAGCAGTAATCAATACCGTTTTACCTTTTAGGAGTTTTTGTTTATTGAAAAATGAGTTTATGCATTGAAATATTTCTTCGGGTTCGGCCATTCTTCCTTTGCCTTCTAAGCCGCTTGCTAATTCGCCAGAATTTGGTTCAATTAGGATATTGCCAAAGCCTTGTAAAATAGCTATATTCTTTTGGGTTGCTGTGTGAGCCAGCATATCTAAATCCATGGCAGGAGCAAACATTACAGGACATCTCGCAGAAAGATAGGTTGCCAATAAAAGGTTATCACAAATGCCATGAGCCATTTTGGCAATGGTATTTGCAGAAGCAGGTGCTATCAAAAATATATCAGCCCACAAACCTAATTCCACATGATTGGTCCACTCGCCAGCCTTGTTTTTTACAAAGGCTGTATTCACCGGATTTTTACTCAAAGTAGCCAGCGTAACTGGTGTAACAAAATCGTGAGCGGCAGCAGTCATGACTACCTTCACTTGGGCACCTGCTTTAACAAATAAGCGGGTCAATGTAGCAATTTTATATGCTGCAATGCTCCCGCTTATTCCAATTAGTATTTTTTTTCCTTCAAGCATTTAAGCAAAGTAAGGAATTAGTTTTCTTCTGCCAAACGCTTTTCTTTATCCGGATTGCGGAAATGAATTTTATCGTCTAAATATTCTTGAGTTGCAATTAAAGTAGCCTTAGGCAAACGCTCATAATACATGCTAATTTCTATTTGTTCACGATTTTCAAAAACCTCTTCTAAAGTATCGCTATCGTTGTTAAATTCATCTAATTTACCATGCAATTCTTCTTTTAATTGAGCACTAATTTGATTAGCACGCTTTGAAATGATGGCAATCGACTCGTAAATATTGTCGGTACCTTTTTCTAATTTTCTCAAATCACGCGCAATGGTGGTTGAGGGAACGTTTTGATAGTTGTTGTTAGCCATATTTATATTTATTAATTAATTTTTTAAAATTTCATCGGAGGTACAAATTCCATTGTCGAAATACAACATGTGGTGTATTCCGTTAACATAAGCGTTAATAAAGGAAATACTCTCCACATTGTTTTCTAATTCCTCAACATGCGAATTAGAAATTTTATAAATGGTAGACAAGCAATTTGCATAGGTTTTTCTTAAAAACTCAGCTTTTACTTCCTCTTGCATGCTACTTGAATCTGCACCCTCTAATATTTTAACATTGTCTCCTTCTGTTCCTCCTTCAAGTTTTATTTCGGTAGTGTCCTGGGCAATTAAAACATTGGGTAGACTTTCTTGGTCTTTACTCAACCACCAAAGACCAAAGAGCGCTATAACAGCAGACAAAATAAGTAAAAAATTCTTCATTATTTTTCCTTTTGGTTAATTTTTGCCAATGCTAAATTGGATTTTTCTTTGATCACTTTAGCATTTTTCATGAATTTACTACTTTCAGTATATAACTCCTCAAACTCTTCAAACGACTTTAAAGTGCTATGATATCTTTCTTTTTGCTTTTCAATTACACTGTTTTTCGCCAATAAATAGTTGGATTCAAGCACCAAATAATCAACCTCTTCCTTTTGTTCCATTTCTGGAAATTCTCTCGAAATATTCTTCAAAGATACAATTGCGCTTTTATATTCACCCATATTATAATATAATATGGCAGAACGATAAGCTTTATAGCTTAATTTGGCTCTTAACTTGTCCAAATAGTTATTACACTCGGGCACATATTTACTTTCGGGGTATACATTGATAAAAATATGGAAGGTTTCTATTGCTTTGTAGGTGTCGGTTTGATCCAACTCTGGCTCAAAGGACTCTAAATAAGCACAATAGGCATTCATATACAAAGATTCTTCTGAATGTTCACCAGAAGGAAAATTCTCAAAATAGGTTTTGAATTGAAAGCCCGCCAAAGCATACATTTTTAGACCAAAATTACTTTGGGAACTATTGTAAAGAATTTTCTCGGCCATTGGTGTGCCGCTATAAGCCGATTCAATCTGCTCATACAAACTCAGAGCCCTAACAAAATCCTTTTTTTTGTAATAGGTATCAGCCATTTCAAGTTTGGCCCTGTTATCGGGGTTCTTGAGCGCTTTTTGGTATTTATTGGCACAGCCAACCCACACCAAAGCTAGAAACAACATACATAAACCGAAATACCTCATAGTTAGCAAACTGCGAATATACACTTTTTATTATCTCAAATTCAATTATTTTTACAACAAGTTGAAGTCGCCAATATTACATATCATCCTCATTACTTGCGCATTAGTGCTTGGCAACTCAACTTTTGCTCAAACCGATTCAGCCATTCAACTCCATCTTTTACCCAAACCTGCTGATAGTGTGAGGGTAAATGTAAAGAAAAAGTTACAGCCAGACAGCGTTCTAGCCTATGCAAAAACATTTTTGGGAGATAGTTATAGAAGAGGGGGAACTTCCACCAAAGGATTTGATTGCAGTGGTTATACCATGATGGTTTACCGCAAATTTGGCATTAAACTACCACATACTTCAGCTGGACAAAGTTTCATAGGTGTAGAAATTCCTAAAAAGCTCATTTCTAAAGGCGACTTACTTTTCTTTAGAGGACGAAACAGCCGTCGCAGAGGAATTGGTCATGTAGGCATTGTGATTTCAGAAAAAGGAAAACCCATTCAGTTCATTCACTCAAGCACCAGTTCGGGCGTAAGAGTTGACAGATTAGATGCTGAATATTATAAAAAAAGATACATGAAAGCGACGAGGGTTTTGCCTTTGAACTAATTTTTTTATTTCAGAATTATGCTTTGCCCGCCGAAGCTATTGCGTAGGTGAGAATTATAAATTATGAAGTATAAATGTTGAATTTAGTTAATTAATTATTGTTTGACCCCTTCGGGGTCATATGTTTATAGCATTTTCATTTATTATGAACATGCGACCCCGAATGGGTCGAATAGTAAGATAGGTGAAATCAACCAAGCTTTTATCATAAAATAATTCATATCCCGATTCATCGGGAGAATTCAGAATTAAAAAGTTATCTTTGGGAAGCAAAAACATTATTCAAAAAACCTTAAATAAAATTTTATGCCAATACGCAAACCATTCAATTTACAAAAGTGGATAGATGAAAATCGTCATTTATTGGTACCACCAATTGCCAATAAAAATTTATATCCTGAGGGTACTGACTTTATAGTGATGATAGTTGGTGGCCCTAATGCCCGCAAGGATTACCATTACAATGAAACGGAAGAATGGTTCTACCAATTGGAAGGTAACATTACCATAAACATTCAAGAAGATGGACAAGCGGTGCCAATTCATTTAGGTCCTGGCGATATGTTTTTATGTCCGGCTAAAACGCCCCACTCTCCTGGAAGAGCAGAAGGTTCTATTGGTCTAGTGATTGAGCGCTCCCGCAAAGGAACCAACTTTAAAGATGGTCTTTTGTGGTTCTGCGAAAAGTGCAATAACAAGCTGCATGAAACCTATTTTGAACAAAATAATATTGAAACAGATTTTCAACCAAGGTTCAAAGAATATTATGGCTCAGAAGATTTACGCACCTGCAAAAAATGCGGACATGTAATGGAAACTGATCCTAGGTTCTTGTAATTTTTTATGCTTATTCTGCTTCTTTAATTTGTTTGTTTGTAACCTAATTGATGCAGTTTTTTTAATGCAACAATGAAAAAATATATCTCAATTTTAGCCTTCAGTTTTTTGTTTGGGGCTAATGGGTTCACACAGAATAAATGGTGGAATGAAACTACTGCCTACGAAATTTTTGTCCGCAGTTTTTATGATAGTAATGGTGATGGCATAGGTGATTTTAATGGCATGACCCAAAAGCTAGACTACCTCAATGATGGGAATCCAGCTACTGCAAATGACCTAGGAATTGGCCTAGTTTGGCTGATGCCTATTAACTCCTCCCCTAGTTACCATGGATATGATGTGACAAATTATTTGGCTTTAAATCCACAATATGGAACTGACAATGATTTTAAAACAATGCTTACCCAAGCCCACAACAGGGGTATAAAAGTAATCATGGATTTAGTCATAAACCATAGTTCTGATAAGCATCCTTGGTTCATTAAGTCGGCCAACAATGATGCATTTTACAGAGATTTTTACAGGTGGGAAACTAGTCCGTCATCGCAAACTGGTCCGTGGGGACAGCAATTGTGGTATCCCAAAAATGGCAGCAATTATTATGCTTTGTTTTGGAGTGGTATGCCCGATTTAAATTTCAATTACCAACCTGTGAAAGACAGCATTTTTGCTGCAGCTAAATATTGGATCAAGGATATGAGTGTAGATGGTTTTAGGTTAGATGCAGCCATGTATTTGTATGAAGAAGGAACAACTTTAAAGAACCACCCAAAGACCTTAGCATTTTGGAAAGAGTTTAATGACAGTTGCAAATCATGGAATAGCAATTCATTGTTAGTTGGAGAAGTTTGGGATTCACCAGAAAACATTGCGCTTTACACTGATAAATTGGATTTGTGCTTTGATTTCAATTTAGCTGATGCCAATATGAATGCGGCAAATACTGGAAATCCTTATAATTCGAGGGTGGCAATCAATACCGGCAAAATAATATTTAAGCCCAACCAGTTCGCGAGTTTTTTAACCAACCACGATCAAAACAGGGTGATTGATGTGTTCAGTAATAATCTTGATAAAAATAAAGCAGCCGCAAGTTTGTTGTTTACTCAAGGTGGTGTACCATTTATTTATTATGGCGAAGAGGTAGCTATGAAAGGCTCTAAACCAGATGAGAATATAAGGAGGCCTATGCAATGGTCGGGAGCGGCCAATGGAGGATTTACAACTGGTTCACCTTGGAGAGCACTTAATAGCAACTATACCACTTATAATGTTGCCAGTATGCAATTAGATGAAAATTCCATTTGGAACCATTACCAAAAATTAATTCAAATAAGGAAAGAACAACCTATTCTTCAAACGGGCACACATACCAATATAACCAGCTCTGAATATGCAGTTCACTCCTACCAAAGATCTTTAAATGGCAAGGATGTTTTGGTATTGGTCAATACTTCAAATATTGGCTTAAGCAATGTTCAAATGGACATCACAAAATCGGATGGTAAATTTGGTAACTATCAAATAGAAGATATTTTTAATGACAGCCTATTTAGTATTTCTTCAAACTCTAGCACCTTCAGCATTAAGGTAAATCTTAAACCCTACCAAACTAGAATCTTGCAATTTGGCTATCCTGTTGGTGTGGAAGAGGAAAATTGGAATCCTTCCATTCAGTTATTTCCAAACCCTGCAAAAGATCAGTTTAATATTCAATTGAGTTCATTTCAATCCAATGTTTGGTTGGAACTATATGCAATTGATGGAAAGTTGTTATATAGAGAAGAGCAATTGCAAAAAAACATGAACCATTCGGTAAACTTACCTAATGGTATTTATATAGTAAAAGTAAATACGCTCAACGGCAAAAGTTGGAACCAAAAATTGGTCATTAGCAATTAACTGTTTGACCCAAATTTAGGATCAAACCGATTAATTAAAATTCAATTTAGGGAAACGATAAGCTTCTCCATCATGGATGAACAGCTCATGTATTTCGATGGTAATGAATTGGTGAATGGGGAATTGTTGAACAATGTCTAACACATCTTCGGCATTTTCTGATTGAAAGATGATCCAGCCTTTTGTGCGGTCGAAACTAATTGAATACGACAATATTTTTCCACTTGATATAAGTTCATTGATATAGGCTCTATGGGCAGGAATCATACGCATGAAATCCATTTCCATTTCCTCTGGCAAGAACATTTCAACCATAAATTGCATTTTCATGTATTTTCTCCTTTACTTTTCAATAGTCAACAATTGTGCCTTAAAAGTGAATTCAATTTGGCACAATTAACGATTTATTAACCTTAAATTGTGTTATTTCGCAAAATAAGTTGGGTAATTTTACACTAACATTGTGTATCAATGATTAAAGAAAGAAAAGGACATTTATTTAAAGATAGAGAAATCAGCTGGTTACACTTTAATGAGCGCGTTTTGCAGGAGGTAGAAAATGCAAATAATCCATTAATGGAAAGGATTAAATTCATGGCTATTTTTTCTTCTAATTTAGATGAGTTTTTTAGGGTTAGAGTGGCTCAAATCAGACGCTTACAAAAAGTAAATGGCAAAAAGCCTATTTCTGAGTACCAATCTTCACCAGATGAAATTTTGTCGGAAATACAGCGAACAGTAATGGTTATGCAAGACAAATTTACTGAGATTTACGAACAACAAATTATTCCTGAGCTAAATAGAAATAACATTTTTTTAATTGATGAAACCTTGGTTAATGAGAACGAAGCCAAGATTATTCAAAATTATTTCAAGCTAAATATTTTAAATAACCTGTTCCCAATAATTTTAGACAACCTGAAGCAAATTCCACACCTGCGTGATAGGAGTATTTATTTGGCTGTAAGGATGAAAAATAGCTTAAGTGGAATGGAACCCAAGCATGCTATTATTGAAATACCAACGGGTATTATTAAAAGATTTTTCACACTGCCCGAATTTGAAAGTAAGCAGCATATTATTTTACTTGAAAACATTATACGCCTCAATTTAACACGCATATTTTCAATTTTCGATTACCAAAATTACGAATCATATATCATCAAAATAACACGAGACGCTGAATTTGAAATTAGCAAAGATGAAAATGACTATTCAATAAACTTATTAGATAAAATTCAAAAAAGCTTGAAGCAAAGATCTAAAGGACTACCTACCCGATTTGTTTATGATGAAAGCATGCCAAAAGACATGCTGGAGTTTTTGATCAGAAAATTAGATCTAAGGAATGTGAATTTGATTCCAGGTGGAAGGTACCATAATTTTAAGGACTTCATGGACTTTCCCAATATTGGTGAGAAAGAACATTATTTTGCGCCATTGTTACAAATACCTATTAAGGAACTGGAGCAAGAAAAAATTATGTTTGATGCCATCACTAAAAAAGATATCTTATTTCATCAACCTTACCAAAGTTTTGATTACCTGATTCGCTTTATTAGAGAAGCGGCAATCGACCCACAAGTAACTACTATTTTAATTACACTGTATAGAGTAGCAAAACACAGCAATGTGGTAAATGCGCTTATTAATGCGGTTAAGAATGGCAAGAAGGTTATTGTATTGATGGAGCTTCAGGCGAGGTTTGATGAAGAATCAAATATCTTTTGGACTAACCAACTGCAGGAGGCAGGAGCACAAGTTCATTTTGGCAAACCTGGTCAGAAGGTACATTGTAAAATCTGCTTAATTTACCGCAAGGAAAACAACAAAATTGTAAAGTACGCCCATTTAGCTACAGGAAATTATAATGGAGTAACCGCAAGGATTTATAGCGACTTTGGCTTGTTTACCAAGGATATTAGGTTAACCGAAGAAATTGACGCCTTAACGGATATCCTTTTTGTGAACCTTAGGAGAGGTGGGTTCAAGCATTTATTGGTGGCGCCAGAATTTATGAAAAAGCAATTCTTGCAGATGATAGACCAAGAAAAGGCAAATGCCCTTGCAGGAAAACCAGCTTGGATCAAAGCTAAAATGAATTCATTGGTAGATACCGATATAATAAAAAAGCTATACGAAGCAAGTAATGCTGGTGTAAAAATTCAATTGATCATTAGAGGTATTTGTTGTTTGGTTCCTGGTGTGCCAAATAGCAGTGAAAACATAGAGATTATAAGTATCATTGACAGGTTTTTGGAGCATGCCAGACTATACATGTTTTGCAATGGTGGCGATGAAAAAATATATTTAGCTTCTGCAGATTGGATGACTAGAAATTTGATGAGCAGGATAGAAGTTGGCTTCCCTGTTTATGCCAAAGACAATCAAAAGATAGTATCTGATATTTTTGATATACAATGGAATGATCAATTGAAAGCCAGAAAAATTGATGGCATCAACGACATCCATTATATCCATCAAAACACTGATGGCACCGGACAAAGTTCGCAGCAAGTAACTTTGGATTATTTAAAAAGATATAGTTAAAATACCTTATTTCTTTTCTACCACCACATTTGATTCAATGGTGTAAAATCTTGTTGGGGCGCTTTGTCGCAGTTCTAAATACCCCATATATGCCTGACTAAAATCCTTGCGATCATCCATACATTGGTTGTAGTTATCATTTAAGCCCATGAGCATTTCGGTAGTCTCTCTCAAGGCAAAATTACCACTTTCATGTCCGGTTATGTAATCAACAAAGTTGTTTTGAACCAAATAATTTTTAAACAAAGGATTGGCTTTTCTGTTGATTAAAATTCTTACACCACAAACGGCAGCAATGCTTAAATCGAGCACATCATCAAAAACATAGGCAACCTCATTAAGTTGTAAATCATGCTTTTCACAGAAATGGTTCAGAGCAATTATTTTATTGGGCACTTTAAAATAACAGCCATCAAAATGTTCGCGTTCGGCAAAATAAAAAGCCATTTCGTTTTTTTCGCCCGAAATAATTGCGGTAGCAGGTAATTGTTGGTTCAATAAATAATGGCTGAACCTAAGCATATTAGTACCCATGCTATCAGCTTCATTGAAGGTGCTGCTTTTGTTTTCATTTTTCTGAGCATTGTTAAAAACACCATCCCAATCAAAAATAAAGGCTTTTACCTTACTCATTTTAATGGCAAGTTCAGCAATAGGCGTGCAAAATACACCACCAATTTGCGAAAATATAGATTCGGTATGGTTCATGATTCAATTAATATTTTACGGCAAGATACCTTGTATTTTATTGATAACAAAAAGGCAAAAAAAAGACCGCTAATTGCAGCGGTCTTTTCATTATGAATAGATATGATTATTCAATTATCCCTCTAAATCTTGAATATCTAACATGCCCAATGGTTTACCATTTTCAGTAACCAAAATGGTATCTACTTTGGTTGATTTAAATATGCCGGCTGCTTCATTTAAAAGCGCAGAGCCTTCGATTGAAATTGCTTTACCATATTCAAAATCGCCAATGTTTTTACTCAATACATCTCTGCCTTCCGATTGTATTTTTCTGCGCAAATCACCGTCTGTAAATACACCTTTTAAGCTACCATCTGCATTTACCACAGTAATGGCACCAAATCCATACTCAGTCATTTTTACAATGGCATCAGCTAAATTTGTGTTGGCAGCAATGATTGGGTTCACACCGTTTAATGCTTCTTTTACGCGAACTGTCATTAAACGGGTATCATGAATAAACTGATCAGTACCTACCGTTGTAAAATGATTTTCGGTTAATTGCTTCATGATCTTCAATGGAACGGTAATGGTATGAACACCTAAATTTATGGCGTTTCTGATATGTTCCATGGTGCGAACTGAAGAAAACATTACTTTGGTATCATAACCATAATGATCTACTGCATCTACAATTTGGGCAACTAAATCAAGGGCATCATGACCTTGATCTTGCAAGCGACCCACCAGAGGGCAAACATAAGTTGCACCTGCATGCATAGCCATATAAGCTTGTTGCAAGGTATACACCAAGTGTACATTTACCAATAAACCTTCGTTTCGCAACATTTTACAAGCACGAACGCCTTCTAATGAAACTGGAATTTTAAATACAGTTTTCTTAGGATCTAGTCCCAGAGCCAATTGTCTTTTAGCCTCGGCCAAAACATCTTCAGCAGTATCTCCTAAAGCCTCAATTTGAAGCACAGGTACAATTTTGGATAGTTTCACAATCATGGCATCCACATCTGTAATGCCTTCGCGCTGCATGAAGGTTGGAGTGGTAGTTAAACCGTTTAAGAACCCTAATTTAAAGGCTTCTTCAATTTCTTTTAAGTTGGCTGAATCTAAGTATAATTCCATTTTTTGTATATAATTCTATTAATCTCTGATTAATTGTGGCACAAAAATAATTTTAATTCCAAAATAACCTAAATTATGCCATTTAGTTCTTCGGTTTGAACCCAAAATAATAACACAATCCGAGGCTTAATCCTGCAGGATCCAAAATTTTAAAAACTGTTTTTTGCGTACTTGAGAATTTTAGAAAGCTAGTTGGTACCTGAACACCATTAACCTCTGCAAAACTCTCCGAAAATTCTTGTGTGGCTGTATTTAAAGGAATAGCGAAACCAAATTCCAAAACAAAACGGTTGCCCTTTCTTGAAATAAACTGCCTTTGCACACCCGGTGTTAGGGTGAACATTGGGCTTAAGTTGATTTTGGTTTCGGTGCTTGCGGCATTATTAGAGCCTATCACTTCAACCTCCACTGTTAATGGCACTTCTGACCCTCCAGATGCCCTAGAAAAAGATAAAGAGGGGCACCAAGCACCTTTTTCAATTACATTAAATACCCCACCTAAGCCAATTTTGCTGCCGTAAACACCTAAACCCATATTTAATTCAACCAAGCTTTTGGGTGCTATTCTATATGCCAAAGATAAACCCAAAACACCTGTTTTATAATTTAATCCTGTTCCAATGCCTAGGTAGAAATTAGGCCTTTCAGAAGATGAAACTGACGAAGATTCATTTTTATAAGGTGATTCGTATTGTGCGTAAGCAACATGCGAGCACATAAAAACGCAAATGAGTATGAATAATTTATTTTTCATGGTTAGTATTAAAATAATGTTTCAATAACGCGTTTTAAATTTACACTTTTGAGCGATAGCTTACCTCAATATTGTGCAATTCTATCAATGGCTTTAAAAATTCTTCCAATGCATAAACACTCAATTGAGAAGCGGCATCGCACAAGGCGGTTGCAGGATCGGGGTGAGTTTCTATAAACACTCCATCCACACCAGCAGCAACCCCTGCCCTACTTAATACAGGCAAAAATTCTCTGGCACCTCCTTTGGCATCTGCACTAGGGATACCATATTTTCTGATAGCATGGGTAATATCAAATACAACAGGGTAACCTATTTGTCCCATTAAAAAGAAACTCCTTGGGTCTACAATCATATCATTGTAACCAAAGGTAAATCCTCTTTCGGTTAATATTACTTGGTCGTTGCCAGAATCAATACATTTTTGCACAGGATGCTTCATGTTTTCTGGCGCTAAAAACTGACCATGTTTGATATTGATAACCCTGCCTGTTTTAGCAGCAGCCACCATTAAGGTAGATTGCATACACAAGTAGGCTGGAATTTGCAATACGTCACAAACCTCACCAGCAGCAGCAGCTTGATCTGGGTAATGAATATCTGTTAACAAAGGGAAGCCAAACTGCTCTTTTACTTTGGCCAATATTTTAACACCTTTATCCAAACCCGGACCATCATAATATTTTAAACTACTGCGGTTGTCTTTTTGGAAAGATGATTTGTAAATCATTTTGATGTTTAACTTTTCTGAAACCTCTTTTAGTTTCTCAGCTGTTTTCATCATGATAACTTCATCTTCTATCACACAAGGTCCAGAAATCAAGAATAGCTCATCGCTACCAGCATCTATGTTACCTACTTTTACTATTTTCGTCATAAATCAAATTTATTGTATTTTACTATAACCTCCTAAACAATCCTTCTATGCGTTCTACGGTCATTTTTTCTTTCCAATCTGCACCCAAGGCATGATTCCACATATGCGGCAAGTTATAGGCTACATGTGCCATTGCAGTAATTTCAGCATCGGTCCAATTGGCACTTAAACCAGTAGGCAAGGTAATGTTGTGTTTTGCTAGCATGGTTTTAAATTCCTTCACTCCTTCTGGATAAAAATCGCCTAAGTGTTGAAAGGCTAAGCAATTTGCATAACAATGTTTTTCTCCAAAAATTTTGCTCAAGCCATAACTTAATGCATGGCAAACACCCACCTCAGAATAGGTTAGGCTCAAGCCGCCCATTAAAGAAGCCACCATTAATTTATCGTCGTTTTCTGGAGATTGGCCAGCATTATCACTTAAGTAAATATCTTTACAAAGCTTCAATGATTGCTCACCATAAGCCATGCTGTATGCATTATTTAAAATACCATCTCTGCTTTCAATGCAATGAATAAATGTATCCATGCCTGTATAAAACCACTTATCAACGGGTACCGTTTTGGTTAATTCTGAGTCTAAAATAACCTGGTCAAAAATGGTCCAATCGCATTTTAAACCCAGCTTTTTCTCAGGACCAGTTAATACGGCGGTCATGCTGCATTCTGCGCCAGTACCAGATATTGTAGGCACACCTAAATGATACACACCTGGCTTTTTTATTAGGTTCAAACCTTGGTATTGTTGAGATGGACCTTCATTACAAAGCATGAGGGCTAAGGCTTTGGCAATATCCATTATACTGCCACCACCAATACCAATTAAGCCGGCAGGCAATCCTTTTTGAGCCAAAATTTCATCGCGCAATTGGTCTATTTGTTCGGTGGTTGGTTCATGCGGATCTACATCAATAAAGTAAATGGTGTCTTCGGGCTTTTGCTGCAACCTAGATTCAAGTTCTTTACCTTTAAAATAGTTGTCTACAATATAAACAAAGTACTTATTATTAAGTGATCTTTGGGGTTCAACAATTTCTGCAAGTTGGTTAAAGCTACCTCTTCCAAAAACAGTTTTCTCTATTGATTTAAAATTCTTATGACTCATTATTATAATTTTTAAGCGGTTTGAACCAAAGCAGCTTGGATACTATTACTAATTTTAGCTAATAATTCATTCAACTCTGCTTCTGTCCAACTTGCTTTGATACCAAACGAAATTAACCTACCTATTGTTTCTTGGGTTTTTGGTAACTCCATGTTTATATAATCTTGCGGCGCACCTAATAATTGAACATTTGTTTTAGCGGCAACTTTACCTTCTTTAATGTGGTTCCATTGATTAATAAAATGGTACATATTGGTGAACCAATAGTTGAAGCCAGCAACGCCATTTTTGTTAAACTCATCAACAGCACGCATGGCAGCTGCGGTGTTTGGTAAGAGGATATTTAAGAAGGTGGCAGAATCGCCATTAGGATCAGGAATAGTAGCAAAACTAACACCAGGTATTTTGCTTAATTCGGTCATCATTGTTTTCTTGTGTTGGTTGTTTAAGGTGCGAATCATAGGCACTCTGCGTGTTTGAGCCAAGCCAACTGCTGCATGTAATTCAGAGATGCGGTAATTGAAACCAAGCACCGGATGGTTTTCCATTCCACGGTTATTGCCAATATGATCGTGACCATGATCTGAGAAACAATCTGCCAATTTATAGGCCGCTTCACTGTTTGTTACCATTACTCCACCTTCACCAGCTGTTGCAATTTTAAAGAAATCGAAACTATAGCAACCTGTTACCCCAAATAAACCGGTTGATACACCTTTGTAACTGGCGGCCATGGCCTGACCAGCATCTTCAACCAATATTAAATTGTGTTCTTTAACTAGGGCCATGATCTCGTCCATTTGGGCCATTTGACCGCACATATGAACCAAAAGAATGGCTTTTGTTTTAGGGGTTAATGCTTTTTTGATACCCTCAGCACTCAGGCATAAGGTTTCATCTATTTCTGCAAAAACAGGCAATGCACCTGCAAAAATAACTGCTTCAACAGAGGCTATATAGGTAAAAGGAGGAACTATCACTTCATCGCCAGCACCAATACCAGCAGCTGCTAGGGCGCATAAAACAGCAGTACTACCGCTAGTTACTGCATGTGCATATTTTGCACCAACTAATTTAGCAACCTCTGATTCAAATTCGCGTGCCTTCCAAATATTATTTCTTTGAGCATCGTGGTTAAATCTAAACAAAATGCCTGTTTCGACTACATCATTGATTTCTTTTTTTTCTTCTGATCCAAAAAATTCTGTTCCTGCCATGGTGTGGTAATTAAATATTTTCTGCAAAAATAAACATATTCGCGCTATTTGTATGGAAAAAGGTAGTAAGAGTTTTTACCAAATAATTGGCAAGGAATGGCATTCATTTTAGTACCATCTTTTTTTATGCTTCTTTTTTTACACCTAGTAACTCGTTAATTAGTTCGTCATTTTTAAGTGTAATGTCTTTACTGCTTTCAGGTTTACGTAAGCCGAACCCATACCTATACTGTTTGTCGTAATGACTTAAAACTATTTCTGCCCAAGCTCTTAAATCACCAATTTCAAGAGCGTCAATGGCAGTTCTATTCACTAAATCACCCATTCGTTTTTTAATTTGTTTGGTTCGTTCAATTAAAAGGTTTTTATCAAAACAGCCGTAATCCTTTAGTATGTGCTCAAGCCTATCATCAAAAGAATATTCAAGAAAATAAACAAAACTATTTCGTATTCCTTGGTATATTTGAGTTGGAACTTGCAGTTTCCCAATTAATCGGCTTTCATCCTCCACCCAAATAGGATTCTCGAAATTGAATTTTCGTAAAACCTCAAAACACAAATTTTCAAAATACTCTTGGGTTGGTTGTGGATTTTGACCCAAGGATCCAAATGCAGATCCTTTGTGGTTAGCCAATTTTTCGATGTTTAGTACTTGAGCTCCCCTATTCTCTAATTCATCCAATACATAGGTTTTCCCGGATCCAGTTAATCCACCTAATACTTCAAATTCAAAATCGTTGGCCAAAAAGTTCAATACTTCCTGCCTAAACGTTTTATATCCACCTCGTATCAAATGAACTTTAAATCCAGCCGAGCTAAGTAAATTACTCATAATTTGGCTCCTTAAACCTCCGCGCCAGCAGTGGATGTATATTTCTTGACCAACAAAATTTTGATAAGCATGAGTCACAAACTGCTTAAATTTTGGTCCTACCAGCTCATAACCCAAAACTACTGCTGCTTGGTGACCTTGTTGTTTGTAGCAAGTACCCACCAATTTTCTTTCTTCATTATTTAGAATTGAAAAAGAAATTGCGCCGGGAATATGGCCTTGTTCAAACTCCCCTTCGCTCCTTGCATCTAGCAAAATAGTAGGTTCAGACAATTTTAAGTAATCTGAAATGCTAATTAATTTCAACATAATTTAACTCTCTCTCTAAAATCTGCCAAAAAATAATGAAATTCGCCACACATTATGGAAGAAAAAGTCCTCATTATTGATTTTGGGTCGCAATATACCCAATTAATTGCCCGTCGCCTACGTGAACTCAATGTTTATTCTGAAATTCACCCTTGTACACATATTCCAGCCTTAGACCCAGCAACCAAAGCTGTTATCCTAAGTGGTAGTCCATATTCAGTGAACGATGGCATTTTGCCCGATGTTGATTTGAGTTTATACCGAGGAAAATTACCTTTATTAGGCGTTTGTTATGGCGCACAACTATTGGCCAAGCAAAATGGCGGTTTTGTGGTACCAAGTAAAATTAGGGAATACGGAAGAGCCAATTTAAAAGCGGTTCGTACATCTCCATTAATGGCGGAAATCCCAATAGATAGCGTTGTTTGGATGAGTCACGGCGACACCATACAAGACATACCAGAGAATTTTGAAATTATAGCGAGTACCGAAAGTGTGAAAGTGGCAGCCTTTAAAATAAAGGACGAAGAAACCTATGCCATTCAATTTCATCCGGAGGTAACGCACAGTGCAGATGGTAAAACATTGTTATATAATTTTATTAGCAAGGTGGCCGGTTTGAACCAAGATTGGACGCCAACACATTTTATTGAGAATACTACTGCCGATTTAAAAAGTAAATTGGCCAACGACAAGGTTATTTTAGGATTATCTGGCGGCGTAGATTCATCAGTAGCAGCTATGTTATTAAAAGAGGCAATTGGTTCAAACCTTACAGGTATTTTTATTGACAATGGCCTTTTGCGAAAAGACGAATTTGCTCAAGTATTGCATGCATACAGGAATATGGGCATAAACGTTATAGGAATAGATGCAAAGAAGAAATTTTTAGATGCTTTGGCAGGTATCAGCGATCCAGAGCAAAAGCGCAAAGCCATTGGCCGCGTATTTATTGAGGTATTTGATGATGAAGCCAATAAGGTTGAAAACACCAAATGGTTGGCACAAGGAACCATATACCCTGATGTAATAGAAAGTGTGAGTGTAAAAGGACCATCGGCTACTATTAAATCGCACCACAATGTAGGTGGTTTGCCAGAGAACATGAAGCTGAAAATAGTTGAACCTTTGAGAATGTTGTTTAAAGATGAGGTAAGGAATGTGGGGACAGCCTTGGGCATGGAAGCCATTATCTTAAACCGCCATCCTTTTCCTGGTCCGGGTTTGGCCATTAGAATCCTAGGAGAAATTACCGAAGAAAAAGTTAGGATTTTACAAGATGCAGATCATATTTTTATCAGTGAACTAAAAGACAAAGGCCATTACAATAATGTGTGGCAAGCAGGTGCTATATTCTTACCAATACAATCGGTTGGTGTGATGGGTGATGAGCGTACTTATGAAAATGTAATTTGCTTAAGGGCTGTAACTTCGGTAGATGGTATGACTGCTGATTTTTGCCACTTGCCTCATGAATTTTTGGGATTGGTATCCAACAGAATTATCAATGAAGTAAAAGGAATCAATAGAGTAGTTTACGATATAAGTAGTAAGCCACCAGCAACCATTGAATGGGAATAATATGTTACGAAAAATCCTACTAATCTTATTTCTGTTTATTGGCGCCAACCAGCTTGTTTTGGGTCAGAACAAAATAAAGGAGCTATTTGAGCAGAAGTATCAGGTATCCTTGATCATGCCATTTTGCAGTAGGCAAATTTTGGATGACCCAAAAGCCAAGAACGCTCCCATTGGCAATGCTTGTAGGCAATATTACGAAGGATTTTCAATAGCCATGGATAGCTTTAAAAAAGCTGATATTCCTATTGAAGTTAGGGTTTATGATACCAAAAGGGATACCAATGTTTTCATGAAAATTTTGGCAAAAAAAGAAGTATTGAACTCTGATTTAATTATTGGTCCGGTATTAAAAGAAGGCAATGAAATGATGGTAGATTTTTGTAATAAGAACAACAAATACCATGTTTCACCCTTCCTAACTTTAACCAAGAGTAAGATTGAGAATCCTTATTTGATTTCGGCCTATCCAGACTTGTCGTACTATGGTGATTTTATTTTGGAGAACATCAAAAACAAGGGAGATGAAAATGCCAATGTATTAGTGGTTGTAGGTAAGGAGAGCAACGACAAGATTTTAGCTAATAGAATTTTGGCTTTAAAAAGTAAGTATCCTAATTTTACCATTAAGAGTATAGACGTAAGTAAATATACTGAGTTAAAAGACCAGTATAAAATTACTAGGTCTAATCATATTGTGGTGGCTTGCGAAAATGAATTTTCGGTAGGCACTACTTTAAAATATTTGAATGACTCGAACCATTTTATAAATATTCAGGTATACGGCACCAGAAAATGGCTGGAGTTTAACACCCTAAATATTGGTTTGTGTGAGGCAGCGAAAGTAAAACTTATTTCACCTTATTTCTTGGATTTTAAGGGTCCAAACTGCACTTTTTTTATTGAAAAATATAGGGAGCGATTTTTTGCCGATCCGCAAGAATATGCAGTCATTGGCTATGAGCAAGGCCTATATTTTTTGAATATTTTAATGAAAAACCATGGCAATTTATCTGCCATTACTAAGGAGCCAATGAATAGGCCTTTAACCAATAATTATCTTTTTAAAATAAAGCCTGAAGGGAAAAGTATTCAAAATTCAATTTTGAATATTTTGTATTTTGAAAATGGCGAATTGAAAAGAGAATAATTACACTATCCACCTAAAAAGGAGAAATAATAAACCTGACATTATTATAGACACAGGCAAAGTGAGCAACCATGCCAACGCTATGGTTTTAATGGTTTTGGTTTGCAAGTTTTTGATACCTTTTGAGGCTACCATTGCGCCCGCAACACCTGAAGATAATACGTGAGTGGTACTTACAGGCAATCCCAACCAAGTAGAAAAACCAATGGTTGAAGCTGCAACTAATTCTGCACTGGCACCTTGTGCGTAGGTGAGGTGTTGCTTACCAATTTTCTCACCAATAGTGGTAACAATTCGTTTCCAACCAATCATTGTGCCTAATCCAAGACTTAAAGAAATCATCACAATCACCCAAAATGGCGCATATTCTGTTACACTCTTAATTTCTTCAACCGATTTTTTGAGTTTTTGTTTGCTGCTATAGCTCAGACTCAAATTTTTACTGGCTAGTAAAGTTTTAGTAGATTTACCCATTAGCACTAGGTCTTTCCTAAGGGCTGCTTTTTGGTAGTTATCAAAGTTTCCTATTGCACCGCCAGTTGATAGCAATGAATCAAAATGGGCAATATTACTGGTTGCTTTGTTGTATTGAAACATTTCATCTTGATTTAATTCTTTGATATCAATTTTGGAGAATAAGGCTTTTACTTCTACAACTTGATCTCTGATATCTGTTGTATTTTTATCTAGGTTCAAAGTAAAATAACCAGGAACAATGGCAATGAGTATTAACATCACTAGCCCAACACCCTTTTGCCCATCATTTGAACCATGCGAGAAACTAACGCCAGTGCAGGTAAGTAATAAAATTAAGCGGATCCAAAAAGGAGGAGGCGTATTTGCAGAAGGTTCTTTAAAAATTACTTTTGAAACAACTACCTGTCTAAGAATATACATTAACAAAATGGCTAAACTAAATCCTAATAACGGAGAAAGTAATAGTGAAAGTCCAATTTCTCCTGCTTTACCCCAGTTAACAAAATTAACGCCACCCTCTGGCGAAATAAAAGCAAAAGCAATACCTACACCAATGATTGAACCAATTAAAGTATGAGAGCTAGAACAAGGGATTCCAAAATACCAAGTACCTAGGTTCCAAACAATTGCTGTAATCAACAGAGACATTATTAGGGCAATATTGTGATAAATATTTGTATCGAGCAGCAATTCAGTAGGCAATAAATTGGTTATACCCATTGCCACTGCAATACCTCCAGCAAAAACACCAATGGCATTCCAAATACCACTCCAAATAACGGCAGCCCAAGGTTTTAGCGAGTTGGTATAAATAACGGTGGCCACCGCGTTTGCCGTATCATGAAACCCATTGATAAACTCAAAGGCTGCTGCTGCAAGCAAACAAAGCACTAGTAATACAGTGAGTGAGGTGTCTAATCCAAACATAATTTTTACAATTATAAGCTTCAAAATCCAATTTCTATGTTATGAAATTATAAACTAATTATTAAGGGAGCTACCATTTATCAAAAAATAATGGTGATATGGTCAATTGTTTTTACTTTGCAGCACACAAAAAGAAAAAATACATGAAAAAAATTCTTTACACCCTGACAGCGATTATTTTATTGGGTTCAGGTGCAAAAGCAGATGAGGGAATGTGGATTCCTTTGTTACTAAAAAAGTACAATTATGAAGAAATGAAAGCCAAAGGGCTTAAACTTACTCCAGAGCAATTGTATGATGTAAACAACAGTTCATTGAAAGATGCTATTGTTTGGTTTAATGGAGGATGTACAGGTGAAATTATCTCTTCAAAAGGATTGGTATTAACAAACCACCATTGTGGTTACGAAGCAATTGCAGCTAATTCAACACCAGAAAACAATCGATTAGACAATGGTTTCTGGGCAAAAAATAATGGCGAAGAAATTCCAATCCCTGGCATGTGGGTGTCAATTGTTCAAAGAATAGAAGATAAAACAGATTTCGTTTTGAACCAACTACAAGGCGTGAGCGAAAAAGATCGTCCGGCTAAATTGCAAGAGATCTACAAGAAATTAATTGATGAGGCTAAAAAAGGAACTGCTTATGATGCCCAAATGCGTGAGATGTTTAAGGGAAATGCTTATTATTTATTTATTTTTCAGAAATTCAATGACATCCGTTTGGTAGGCACCCCACCACAATCTGTAGGTAAATTTGGTGGAGATGCAGATAATTGGATGTGGCCAAGACATACAGGTGATTTTAGTATGTTTAGAATTTATGCCAATAAAAGTAATGAGGCCACAAATTATGCCCCAGACAATGTTCCATTTGCACCAAAGCATTCATTGCCAATAAACACCAGAGGTATAAAAGAAGGTGATTATGCCATGATATACGGCTTTCCCGGAAGAACCAACCGTTATGAGTTTTCGCAAGGCATTGATTTGGCAGTAGAAAAAGTGAACCCAACCATTGTTAATTTAAGAGATATTCGCTTAAAAGCTTGGAAAGAAGTAATGGATAAGAATGAAGGCGATCGTTTAAAACTATCTGCTGATTATGCGCAAATTGCTAACTACTGGAAATATTTTATTGGTCAGACTGAGCAATTGAAGCGTTTGAAAGTGGTAGATTTTAAAAAAGAATCGGAGGCTAAATTTAACGAATTTGCAAAAGGCAAACCACAATATGAAAATGTATTGGCCAATGTAGAAAAGGCTTATGCATCCTACAGACCAATTGCCTTACAAAGAACATACTTAGGTGAAGGTATATTGGGCATTTCAATGAATAGCATGGCTAGCAGCATGATGCCTTATGCTACCAATGCAAAAGACAACAAAGATACTGCGGCAGCCAATAGGTCGGTTAAAATGGCTATTGCAAATGGAGAAGAGTTTTACGCTTCTTTCTTCCCAAGTGCAGATGAGAAAATAATGGCTCAAATTCTTGAGATGTATTATAACAATATTCCTGCAGACCAACACCCTGAATGCATGAAGGTAATCCTTAAATCCAAAGGTGCAAATAATACTGAAAAGTTTAGGGCTTATGCTAAAATGGTTTATGCCAAAAGTTTTTTTGCCAGTAAGGAAAAATTTGAGGCATTCTGCAAAGCGCCAAGTTACAAGAAATTGATGGCTGACCCATGTTTTGCTATGGTTGATGGATTTTACAACCATTATTTAACTAATTACAAACCACAGGTTGATGCATTTAATGCAGCAATGGGACCAGAAGCTAGGGCTTATATCAAAGGTTTGATGGAGATGAATCCAACAAAAATTTTCTATCCGGATGCCAATTCTTCTTTGCGTTTAACTTACGGATCGGTTCAGGCCTACGAGCCTAAAGATGCTGTAAAATTTGACTACATGACCACGATGGATGGCATTATGGAAAAATACAATCCAAAAGATTTTGAATTCAATGCACCACAAAAGCTGCTTGATTTATACAAAGCCAAAGATTTTGGTATTTACAAAAGAACTGATGGTAAAATGCCAGTAGCCTTTATCACCAATAATGATATTACTGGAGGTAACTCTGGTAGTCCGGTTATAGATGGCGAAGGCCGACTAATTGGATTGGCATTTGATGGCAATTGGGAGGCCATGAGTGGAGATATTGTATTTGATGAAAAGTACAAACGCACCATCAATGTTGATATCCGCTACGTATTGTTTTTAATTGACAAATTGGGCGGTGCGCCTCATATTGTGAGTGAAATGAGCTTGGTTCAATAACAACAAAGAACCGAATAAAAAAGCCCGATTGAACTATTTCAATCGGGCTTTTTTGTGTTAAACCTCTTCCAGTTTTGCCGCTGTTTTTTGGGAGTATTCCAAAATTAATTCGATGCTTGTTGGCGAAGGTTCGGCTTCTAATTTATTTAATACCTCCATGCCAGCTTTTAAATTTGCCAAAGAAGCTTGTAAGTTGGCATCTAAAACTAGGTAATTTTCTAGTTTGCTGGCTTCCTCTGCCGACATTTCATTGTACAAATAAAACAGTAAATCATTTTCAGTGTAAGTGTTTGCCATAAGCTTGTTTTTAATTTGTACTAGAAAAACGCACTTGAGGGCAATCTTATTTCACAAAGTGTTGCATTAATATTCGAAGCTTAAGTTAGTAGGCTGATTTTGAGGCGCATTTTCTTTAGAATATGGAATAGTGGTAGCAACGGTTTGATCCACTACTTCAAAAGTTAAATCATCGAACCACAATTGGCCATCTCCACTGAGCAGGGCACCGTAAGCTATATTAGTTGCCTTTTTAGGAACATCCACAATGATTTCGCATTTAACCCAATCAGTAGAACCTTTGATTTTGCGGTTGCTCATGTTATCAAATACGAAAGGATCGTTTACATTTTGACCATCAATTCTCAACCAAAATCCGCCCCAACCGCTTACGTCAGCAGTTTTAATGAAACCCGACATTTTTAAACGTTTGCCGGCAAAATTTCCAGGGACCAAGTTTTGAACCAAAGTACCAAAACCTCTTACACGATTGCCCTCTGAACGAATTGTTGCCGCATTTGTACCATCTAATCCTGCACCTCTATCGATACCAATTTCGTAGCGATCAGGATTACTGCCAGCTTTGTACCAGCCTTTTGGAACTTCGAAGGAAAACAATGCTACTAGAACCACTAGTAACATTGCAATTTTTGCTTGTGCTTTCATAACAATGATTAATTAAGGGTTATTTAAAAAGGAGTTGCGAGCGAGGACAGAAATAGTGAACTATATCTGAACCCCTTTGGCAACCATCAATTTTCGCAAATTGTTGAGGGCATATCTCATTCTGCCCAAGGCGGTATTGATACTTACGCCTGTTTTATCGGAAATCTCTTTGAAGCTCATATCTCCCCAATGACGCATGATTAAGACCTCGCGCTGTTCATCTGGCAAAAGTTTGATGAGTTCTTTGAGTTGACTTTCTGATTGCATTTGGATAATTTTATCCTCCTTGTTTTCTTCGGCAATTACAAGGTAATCGAAGATGCCATTTCCTTGACTATCGGTAATGGTTACATCTCTTTTCATTTTGCGGATATAATCGATGGTTAGGTTTCTTCCAACCCTAACAGCCCATCCACCAAATTTTCCTTCTTCGTTGTATTTACCAGAACGAAGAGTATGGATAATTTTGATAAATGTCTCTTGAAAGATGTCTTCCGCTAGAGGGCGGTCGCGCACAATCAAATAAATGGCAGAAAAGATACTGCGCTTGTAGCGCTTGATCAGTTCTTCGAGAGCAGGTTGTGTGCCGGATTGGTATAGCTTTACCAAATCGTGGTCACTAATTTTCTGCATGTTCATGGTTGTTTAAAATTAAAAGGTTAAACCAGAGAGAATAATTAGTGTAGATTTTTTTACCTATAAGCTATATTTTTTTAGTATTTGATTTGTTTTGTAAAACGAATATAGCTATTGAAATGATAAAAACAAGCGTTAGGCAAAAAAAAAATTATTTTTTCCTTGGGTCCTTCAAATGCAACTTTATTCCCACATAAAAATTTCCTGTTTGAAAATCTGGTTTAACCTCAACTGCTACTGAGGCCTTAACAGTTCCATTGCTATTAGAATATTTCTCATACCCAAAATTATTTTTGGCATAAAAAAAATCGTAACCTAATACCAAGGAAATATTTTCTCTAAGATAAAAATTAGCTCCTACCCCTGCTGAAAGTACCAAAGCATTTACCTTAAGTGGATTGAATTTAATAAGACCAAGGGAATCGGAATAGATATTATAACCATAGGTGCTCATCCATCCGAGGCCAGCAGCTCCTTTTGCAAACAAATCGAAGTTGTTTCCAAAATAATTAACCTTAGCTCCACCCATGAGCATAGTTTGTTCCCAAGATTTAAAAACTTGGGTATTTTCATATTTAAGGAATTGATAAACCTTGTCAAGGGCCAAATAATCGATGGGATTATTATTTTGCGTAATCTGAATGAATGGGCTAAACAACTTTGGATTTCTATTATCTTCTAATAATATAGATAGAGTGCTGCCCCTATTTGCCATTCCAGCGGAGGTTCTCGTGAAGTCTTTGCTAGCATAAATTCCATATGGGTTAGATGAACCAGCCATTATGGTTATTGATTGTGAAAATGTTAGCTTGTTAACAAATAAAAAAAGCACAACAAAAACAATTAGGCTGTTTGTTTTGTGTAAATTTGTGAACCTATACTTTGGATTGGTCATAGTGTAAAATTACATGCAAGATAAAAATATTCTCATCAAAGGTGCAAGGATGCATAATTTAAAAAATGTATCGGTTGCCATACAAAGGAACAAACTTACAGTTGTTACTGGTGTTTCGGGATCGGGTAAAAGCAGTTTGGTTTTTGATACACTGTATGCAGAAGGCCAACGCAGGTATGTAGAAAGTTTATCTGCTTACGCTCGTCAGTTCCTGGGTAAAATGAACAAACCCGATGTAGATACCATACAAGGCATCTCCCCTTCTATTGCCATTGAGCAAAAAGTAAACACCAAAAACCCACGCAGCACGGTTGCCACTAGCACCGAAATATACGATTACCTTAAACTACTCTTTGCCCGCATTGGCATCACCTATTCGCCAATATCGGGAAAGGAAGTTATCCGGCATACCGTAGAAAACGTAACTGATTTCATCCTTTCATTTCCAGAGTCAATCAAAATGTACTTGTTAGTTGCATTGCAACAAAAGGGCGCAGAATTGAAAAAGGAATTGGAATTGCACTTACAAAATGGGTTCAACAGAATTTATTTAGATGGCAGCATGCTAGATATTGAAGAATATTTAGCTAAACATTTGTGGCCAGAAATAAATGCAACACCTGCAAAAAAAACAGCTGTAAAAAAGGCTGTTTCAAAAGAAAATACACAAGAAAGTATAGGTGATTTTTATTTGCTGGTTGATAGGTTTGCAGTTATTCATTTGGATGAAGATTTCCAAAGCAGGGTGAGTGATTCGGTTCAAACCGCCTTTTTTGAAGGACATGGGGAGTTGGTATTATTAGTTGATGGCGATAAAAAATCTTTTCACAAATTCAACAATAAGTTTGAGGAAGACGGCATTACCTTTGAGGAACCCAATGTTAATTTCTTTAGCTTTAACAATCCTTATGGCGCATGCAAAACCTGCGAGGGATTTGGCAGTGTGATTGGCATTGACGAAGATTTGGTAATACCAGATAAGGGCCTATCTGTTTTTGAAGAGTGCATCGTACCGTGGAAAGGCGAAAAAATGCAGGAGTATAAAAACAAGTTTGTGGCCCTGAGTAGAAAAAACGATTTTCCTATTCATAAGCCTTATCATGAGTTGAACCAAAAGCAGAGAAACTTTTTGTGGCAAGGAGGAAAAGATTGGGAAGGATTGGATGGCTTTTTTAAAGAGTTGGAAAGGCAAACTTACAAAATTCAGTACCGAGTAATGTTGGCCAGGTATAGAGGTAAAACAGGCTGCCCAGATTGTTATGGCACCAGGTTGCGAAAAGACTCTAATTATGTGATGCTAACGCCAGCTAGGTTCAAACCGGAAGATGTAGGCACAGATGATGATAGCAGGATGACACTTTCTACTTTGCTTTTGATGAGTATTGACGATAGTTATGCGTTTTTTAAAGGCTTAAAACTAAGAGAAAACCAAGTTGGCATAGCAAAAAGAATCTTACAAGAAGTTGAAAGTAGGTTAGAATTTTTACAAAAAGTAGGCCTGGGTTATTTATCCTTGAACCGACTCTCGAATACCCTCAGTGGTGGCGAATCGCAACGAATTAATTTGGCTACTTCGCTTGGTTCAAGCCTAGTTGGCTCTTTGTATATTTTGGATGAACCCAGTATTGGTTTACACAGCAAGGATACTGAAAAACTCATAGAGGTATTAAAGGCATTGCGAGATATTGGCAATACGGTTGTAGTAGTTGAGCATGATCAAGACATTATGCAAGAGGCTGATCAGATTATTGATATTGGTCCGCTAGCGGGCATACAAGGTGGTGAAATTGTAGCCATAGGTAAATTGAAAGAATTAAAAAAAGACCCAAAGAGTTTAACTGGAAGGTATTTGAGTGGCGCTGAAAATATTGATATTCCTGCTCGCAGAAGAAAATGGAATCAGTTTATAAAAGTTAAAGGAGCAAGGCAAAACAACTTAAAAGGATTTGATGTGAGTTTTCCGTTGCATGTATTAACGGTAATTACAGGCGTGAGTGGCAGTGGTAAAACTACATTGATCAAAAGCATTTTGTATCCGGCCTTGCAGAAGTTAATGGGCAGTTATTCGGGTGAAAAAACGGGAAGTTTTGATAAGTTGGAAGGCAATTTAAAATCGGTGCAGCAAATAGAATTTGTAGACCAGAATCCAATAGGCAAATCATCGAGATCGAACCCTGTTACTTATATTAAAGCCTATGATGCCATTAGGGAATTATATGCTAGTCAGCCCTTGGCAAAACAAAGGGCGTATAAGCCACAACATTTTAGTTTTAACGTAGACGGTGGAAGGTGTGAAGCCTGCACAGGAGAAGGCGAGATAACCATTGAAATGCAATTTATGGCAGATGTGCATTTGCCATGCGAAGAATGCGGAGGAAGTAGGTTTAAGGAGGAAGTTAGAGAAGTGCATTACCATGGAAAAAGCATCAGTGATGTTTTGCAAATGAGTATAGATGAATCGATAGAATTCTTTGCCAATGAAAAAACATTGTCGCAAAAATTAAAGCCATTGCAAGAAGTTGGATTAGGTTATATCAAATTGGGGCAAAGCTCCAATACCTTAAGTGGTGGCGAAGCACAAAGGGTGAAGTTGGCCTCGTTTTTAGGCAAAGGCAAAAACAGCGAACCCGTATTGTTTATTTTTGATGAACCTACAACAGGATTGCATTTTAACGATATTAAGAAATTGCTCAATTCCTTTTATGCTTTATTGGATCAGGGCCATAGCATTATAGTAATTGAGCACAATATGGACGTTATTAAGTGCGCAGATTGGATCATTGATTTAGGTCCGGAAGCAGGTACCAATGGCGGAAACTTAGTATTTACGGGTACACCGGAAGATATGATTAAAACAGATTTGGGTTATACCAGCAAGTATTTGAAAGATAAGTTTTAGGGGTTGAACCCATGTTAATTCTGCTATTTAATTAACAGTTGTATCCACAATTGGTTCAGTAAATATTTTTTGGAAACAATGATTTTATTACTAATTATGTTGTAAAAATTTATAACCTATGCCTATTCAAAAATTACTCGTTGCCAATAGAGGTGAAATTGCGATTCGTGTTTTTAGAGCTGCAGTTGAATTAGAGATAAAAACAGTAGCCATTTATACCTATGAAGATAGGTATTCATTGCACAGGTATAAGGCAGATCAGAGCTACCAGATAGGCAAAGAAACTGATCCCTTAAAGCCTTATTTGGATATAGAGGAAATTATTCATGTAGCCAAAAGTAACCAAGTGGATGCCATACATCCGGGTTATGGATTTTTGAGTGAGAACTCCCTTTTTGCACAACGCTGTAAAGAAGAAGGCATTATTTTTATTGGTCCCGACCCAACCGTGATGAAGCAATTGGGGGATAAAGTATTGGCCAAGAAAGTTGCCATTAGGGCACAAGTTCCAATTATACAAGACAGTGAAGTTGACCTCATAGATTATGCAACCGCATTGGTTGAAGCAAAAAAAATAGGCTTTCCGGTAATGGTAAAAGCGGCTGCAGGTGGCGGCGGAAGAGGCATGCGCGTGGTGAGGCAAGAAGCTGATTTAGAAAAGAATTTCAATGAAGCCAAGAACGAAGCCAAAGTTGCTTTTGGTGATGATACCCTTTTTATAGAAAAATTTATTGACCAACCAAGGCATATTGAAGTGCAAATTATGGGCGACCATCATGGCAATTTGATACACTTGCACGAGAGAGATTGTTCGGTGCAAAGGAGGTTTCAGAAGGTTGTAGAAATGGCACCAGCTCCTTCTATCAAAGAAGAAACAAGAAGTGCCTTGCATGCTTATGCCTTGAAAATTTGTAAGGAAGTAAATTATAACAATGTAGGTACGGTTGAATTTTTAGTGGATAAAGAAGAGAACATTTTCTTTATTGAAGTGAACCCAAGGATACAAGTAGAACATACCGTTACAGAAGCTGTAACAGGCATAGATATAGTAAAGAATCAGATACGCATTGCAGAAGGATACGCATTGAATTCGCCCATGATCAATATCAAAGACCAAGAGTCGATTAAGGTAGATGGATTTGCGGTGCAGGTAAGGATTACTACAGAGGATCCAGCGAATGGGTTCAAACCGGACCATGGAACTATAATAGCCTATAGAAATGCGGGCGGACCAGGCATTAGGTTGGATGAAGGAAGTGCTTATTCGAATGTTAAAATTTCGCCTTTCTTTGATTCGTTATTGGTAAAAATTACAGCTACCGGAAGGAATTTATTTGAAGCCTCGGAACGTTTGCAAAGGGTGTTGAAAGAGTTTAGAATTAGGGGTGTTAAAACTAATATTAGCTTCTTAGAAAATGTATTGAGGCACCCAACATTCTTAGAAGGTAAAACCACAGTTAACTTTATTGATTCACATCCAGAGCTGTTTAAGTTTACTAAGAAATTGGATAGAGGCACCAAGGCATTGATGTATATTGCAGATATATCAGTAAATGGCAACCCAGATGTGAAGAAATTTGATAACACAAAGATTTTTAGGAATCCTGTGGTGCCAGATTTTAATAAATATGATGCTTACCCTAAAGGAAGTAAAGATGCTTTACTTGAGTTGGGAAGGGTTAAGTTTATACAACAATTGAAAGCAGAAAAAGCCATACAATATACAGATTGTACTTGGCGCGATGCCCACCAAAGTTTGTTGGCAACTAGGATGCGTACCTTGGATATTTTGAAGATAGCGGAATCCTATGCCAAGAACAATCCGGAGATATTTTCATTGGAAATGTGGGGCGGTGCTACCTTTGACGTAACGCTTAGATTTTTGCATGAGAATCCCTGGAGGCGCCTGCAATTATTGAGGGAAGCAGTGCCTAATATTTTGTTTCAAATGTTGATTAGGGGATCGAACGCGGTGGGTTATAAAGCCTATCCAGATAATTTGGTGGAGCGCTTTATTGAAGAAAGCAGCAAAAATGGTATCGACTTGTTTAGGATCTTTGATTCGTTGAATTGGATAGAAGGCATGCGCGTGAGCATAAAAGCGGTGAATGATAGAACACCTGGATTGGCTGAAGCATGCATTTGCTATACAGGAGATTTTATGGATCCTAAGAAAAACCATAAATTTAACCTGCAATATTATTTAGACTTGGCCAGGCAATTGGAAGATGCAGGCGCGCATATTTTGGGCATAAAAGACATGGCAGGATTGTTGAAACCCTTTCAGGCCGCTACCTTGATTACTGAATTGAAAAAGGTAGTTGATTTACCTATACACCTGCATACCCATGATACAAGCAGCATACAACCAGCTACCTATTTAAAAGCCATTGAAGCGGGCGTTGATATTGTAGATGTGGCATTGGCAAGCATGAGCGGATTAACCTCTCAACCCAATTTCAATTCTATAGTGGCTATGATGCATGGTCAGGAACGCGAGCAAAAAATGAACTTGAATTCCTTGAATGATTTTTCTAATTATTGGGAAGCAGTAAGGGAGTTTTATTATCCCTTTGAACACGAACTCAAAGGAGGTACTGCAGAAGTTTACGACCATGAAATACCGGGAGGACAATACTCTAACCTCAGGCCTCAGGCTAGGAGTTTGGGGTTAGAAGATAAGTTTGAAACCATTAAGCAAAATTATGTTGAAGCCAATTTGTTGTTTGGAGATATAGTAAAAGTGACACCATCCTCAAAAGTAGTTGGTGATATGGCCTTGTTTATGACAGCCAATAATTACAGTGCAGCAGATATCTTAGAAAAAGGAGATAGCATTTCGTTTCCTGATAGTGTGATAGAGTTATTTCAAGGCGATTTGGGTATGAACCCAGGAGGATTTCCAGGGGAGTTATCGAAGAAAATACTCAAAGGCAAAACAGCTTATACAGGCAGGCCCAATGAGCATTTAGCGCCTATTGATTTCGATAAAGCTTTTGAAGAATTTCAGGCTAAGTTTGGCATGGATTATACCTTTTTAGATTGCTTAAGTTATTTGTTTTACCCCAAAGTATTTGAAGATTACTCCAAGCAAAGAGAAAAATTTGGTCCATTGTGGCACATGCCTACCCTAGCCTTCTTTTACGGATTGAAGAACAATGAAGAAACCTTGATAGAACTATCGCCCGGCAAAAATATCTTGATTAGGATGTTGAATGTAATAGATGAAGGCGACGGCAAACGTTTGATATTCTTTAGGCTGAACGGGCAAACCAGAAGTATTGAAGTAGTAGATACAAAGTTTGTGGGAACCAAGGCTACCAATAAAAAGGTGAGCAATGAAAATGAGATTGGTTCTCCTTTACAAGGAAGGCTATCGAAAGTAATGGTTAAAGTGGGTGATAAAGTTGAAAAGAATTCGCCGCTTTTTACAATTGAAGCCATGAAGATGGAGAGTACGGTTGTGGCGAATAAAGCGGGGTTGGTGTGCAGTATTTTGTTAAGCGATGGAGTGTTGATTGAACAGGATGATGTTGTTGTTGTTATCGAGTAAAAATTGCGGTAAGGGGAAAGGGCGAAAGATTTTTCGCCCGTACATGAATTTCGATTAGGATAAAGGCGTAGGGGCGAAAAATCTTTCGCCCTGATGCGGTAAGAAAATTGCGGTTAAAGGAGGTTTTTCTTTTAAGATGAATGCCCCGGGGAACAAAGGAGATATCGTTCTAAGAAAAATTCGCCTTAAAAGGATGAGGGCGAAAGATTT
>CANKQY010000004.1 GCA_947485745.1 Bacteroidota bacterium | reverse complement strand
GAAGTTTAAGAAGAGTAGAGTCATAACAAAAAAAAATCCCGATTTGACTTGCAAACCGGGATTTTTAATAGGATGGGTTTTAACTAAAATACAAAACCTAAACGAACACCACCAGTAGTAACACCAAATAATTCAGTTGTACTAAATTTGGTTGTAGTTGTTTTTTGTTCAGTAGCAGTGCTGCTTAATCTTGAAGTAGTAGTACCTTCTTTTGTTGAATTCATTTGGAATAAACCTAAACCAAATTCAGCACCAATAAATACGCCATCAGCAATATAGTAATCAGCACCCATCATTAGTCCTAGGCTAATACCAAGGCTAGATCCTGATTCCCTTTTGTAGCTTGCTCCATCAATTACAGATCCCGGAGTTGGATTTGCAGACGCAGCATTGGTAACAGTGGTAGTTGCTTTTCCACCCAATGCGATACCTAATTGTGCACCAGCATAAGGAGATAATTTTTCAGTACCTTCAAAGTGCATTTCATAACCAGGAGTTAAAGTTAAACCCAATCCTGATTTATCTTCAATGGTAGCTTCTGTTCCTGCTGCACTTTTCACTGAACTTTTGTCTGTGGCAGAGCCTAAACCAAAACGAACTCTTACAGCAGAGTTATCAGATAAAAAATAACGTAAACGTAATTCAGCTGGCAAGTCATAATTAACAGCTGAAGTACCAGTTTGAAAATTTAAATTAACCTCAGCTGTTTTGTTTCCAGCCGAAGGCTTTTGTGCGAATGCAATAGAACCTGCTAATGCGAACGCTGCTAAAAGTAGTGTTTTTTTCATACAAATATTTTTATTTGGTTCTACAAATTTAAACAGATAAAATGTTGCATTGCCAAGCCTGTTTCTCAATAAAAATATTGGTAATATTTTATTTTAAGACGGTTGATTTGTAAGTTACTTATAATCAATGCACTTTTTTTTATACACTTCATAGAAGTTGATAACTATTTAAAATTTTACCATGCCTGAGTGCCAATTAAAGGAACAAAACGGAACTGATTTAACTCAATATCTTCCAAACTTCCATCAACTTTCTTGATTATAGTGTGCATAGTTTGCACCTTGTTATCGCCAACAGGAATAATTAATGTGCCACCAATTTTTAGTTGATCAATTAAGTTTTGAGGAACTTTTGGCGCACCTGCTGTAACAATTATTTTGTTGAATGGAGCTGCACTTTCGAATCCTTTTGAACCATCACCTAGAATAAATTCGCCTTTATAATTGAGATTAAATAATAGTCTCCTGGTTTTTTCAAAAAGTTTTTCTTGCCTTTCAATACTTATAAGCTTAGCGCCCATTTCAATCAGAATTGCTGCTTGATAGCCAGATCCAGTTCCAATTTCTAACACCTTATCATTTGGTTCAATATGTAATAATTGAGTTTGATACGCAACAGTATAAGGTTGCGAAATTGTTTGCCCCTCCCCAATTGGAAAGGCTTTGTCTTGGTATGCATGAGAGCGAAAATCTTTATGGATAAAAAGATGGCGAGGAACTTTATGAATAGCAGCTAAAACTCTTTCATCTATAATTCCTTTTTCGCGGAGTTCTTTTACCAATAACCTTCTTGCACCTTTATCTTTATAGGTATCTTGTTCTTGTATCACAATTGCAATAAAAGTATAAAGCAGCTAATATTAGCATGAGGCAGTATTTATTTTCTCAACATAAAAAAGCTAATTGAAACATAAACTGAGCAATATAAAATGAATCTATGCTACAATAAGCAGGTATAGTTGTAAATTGATTTAAAGTGTATGTTTTTAATGATAAGGACTAAGATGTTTGTTTAAATCTATTCGGTTAATGTCGCAATTAATAAATAATGGTCGAATACATTTGTGTTATTAAGTAAAAACAAAAGGATGATCAATATCGGCATCGTTGGGGCCAACGAAACCAGTAAGCGGCACATTGAAAAGCTGCTTGAACTCAAAGAGTTCAAGTTGGTTGGGTTTTATGACCACGATATTGAAAGTTCAAATATTGTTGAAGAAAAATACAATATTCCGCGATTCAATAATTACCAAGAGCTCATAAAGCAAGTAGATGCAGTAGATATTTTAACACCAGTTGGTTCGCACTATCAATTTGCCTCAAATGCCATAAGAAACTGCCGCCATGTTTTTGTAAAGCAAGTATTGAGTGAAAATTTAGAGGAGGCAAAGGAATTGAATAAATTGGCTGATGAAGCAAATATTCAATTATATGTTTCACATCATGAAAAATTTCATCCTAATTATCAAATGTTGAAGAGGCTTTTGGATCAGCCATTTTATATAGAAAGTGCTCGGTTTGATCCTAATATTATTAATTATAGCCAAGAAAACATGGTATTTGATATGCTTTTAAATGAATTAGAGTTAATTTTAAATTTGGTAAAAGCAAATGTAAAAAAGGTTAGAGCAACTGGAGCTTGTTTACATCATGCACATGTTGATTTCATTAATGTTCGCATTGAGTTTGATAATGGTTGTGTTTTGAACATGGTTTGTGGCAATTTTGAATCTGAGCAAAAGAATGCCATTCGTTTTTTTCAAAAGAACAGGACTTACAATTTGAACCTAGATAATTTTAAAATCTCTATGTTAAATTCTTCGGTTCCTGATCACATAGAACATGAATTGAATACAGCTAAGAGCAACAACATATCTGATATGATTAAGAGAGAGTTGACGTTTTTTGCAGACGCCATCTCCAATCAATCCTTAAATTTAAGGACACATTATGATAACTATCAGACACTAGAGGTGGCTCATGAGATAATTGATAAGTTAAATATCAATAAAAGATAATACTTTTGCGGTTCGAACGTTAAAGTTTTCTGATGTCAAAAAGTTTTTATTGTTTCTTATTTTTAGTTGCTATAGTGCTATCTTCCTGCAAACAAAAGGATGTGATGATTCCATCTTATTTGCACCTTAATGCTAGTCAGTTAGATACTAAAACCGATAAATCTCAAGGTTATCCATCAGCAAAAATAGATGATTATTATGTTTTCAGTAATGGTGAAACCAGAGGGGTATTGGCAGTTAATTCAACCATGCCACTTCAGAATATAGGAAAAACCAGAATTATTATTTCGCCTGGTATAAAGTACAATGGAATGACAGAACAGAGGGCTATATACCCAATGTTTAATTTTTACCAAAAGGAAATAGATTTAGCAGCAGAAAGAGTGGATACCGTAAAGCCTGTTTTTACTTATGTAGAAAATACAATATTTCCGATTATTGAAGATTATGATAAAAATGGTCTGGAATTTGAGTACAATCCGCAATTCAAGCAAATTGGAGATACTATAGTAAAGGATAATTCGAGCGGAGCATGGCTGCCAGGTAATTACTCTGGAAGGATTGAATTAAAAAGTGCCGTTACAGGTTCATTTCTTGAAATTTATTCCAAAGTATTTTCTGATTGGCCTGTATTTACGCCCTTTTTTTTAGAACTTGATTATAAGGGTAATATTCCAATCGTTATTGGGCTATATGCCACTAATAAAAATTTAGAAACAACGAGAGTTAGGATGTTTATCGCCAATCCAAAGACCAACTGGAATAAATTGTACCTAGATTTGCAATCCGAAATTAGTAGTAGAGGTGCCAATATGCAATATCGGTTATTTTTCACTTTTTCACCTGAAGGTGTTGTTAATCCGGAAGCATGGATTGACAATGTTAAAGTAGTTTATCTTGATTAAGCGCAGATACCTACATACCATATTTTTTGCAATCTTCGACGGTATTTCGGGAGGATTTAGCTGGGCCTTGTTTTTTAGCTATAGGAAATACATCATCGAATCAGACAAATTTGGTTATCAAATTCCGGTTGAATTAGATAAAAATTTTTATTATGCCCTCATTTTTATACCAATATATTGGGTGTTATTGTATTTTCTAGCAGGCCAGTACAAAGACGTTTGGAGAAAATCTCGGATCAATGAAATTTCTAAAACATTCACCATAACAGTAATTGGGGTAATTTTACTCTTTTTCGCGCTTTTATTAGATGATGAGGTTAAGTCGTACCAATCTTATTACAAAAGCATATTAGCACTTTTTGCATTAAATTTCGGCTTTACCATATTTTTTAGGTTAGTCTCTGCCTCCTATATTAAGGCGAAATTACGGGCTAAGAAAATTGGCTTCAATACCATAGTGGTGGGCAATAATCAAAAATCACTACAATTGGTCAATGAATTATTATTTGATGGGTCTACCCAAGGTAATATTTTTAAGGGATATGTTTCAATGGGTGATGGAGGGAAAGAACATGCATTACATTCTCTATTAACTTATCTAGGCGATTACCAAAATTTACCTGAGTTGATTGATAAGTATGAAATAGAAGAGGTTATTATTGGAATAGAGAGTTCTAAACATACAGAAATCAATAGTGTAACCAATATTTTGGAAGATCAGCAGGTAGTATTGAAGATTATACCTGATTTGTATGATTTGATGAGCGGTCAGGTTCGGATGAACAATGTTATAGGTGCTGCGCTAATTGAAATCAATCATGATAGCATGCCTCAATGGCAAAAAGTGGTAAAAAGGAGTCTCGATTTACTGGTTTCATTTTTGGTTTTGCTGCTAGCAATGCCTGTATTTGTATTGATTGGATTGGCTGTAAAATTGGGTTCAAACGGCCCAATTTTTTATAAACAAATAAGAATAGGATTTAAGGGGAAGCCTTTCCATATATACAAATTTAGGACCATGATCGAAGATTCGGAGCTTTCTGGACCAAAATTATCTAGCAAAAATGACAATAGAATTACGCCAGTTGGTAAATGGCTTAGGAAATATAGGTTGGATGAAATTCCTCAATTTTTTAATGTTTTGGTAGGTGAAATGAGTTTGGTTGGTCCACGCCCTGAGAGAAAGTTTTTTATTGATCAAATTGTGCTAGTTGCGCCGCATTACAAGCATTTGCATAGAGTTAAACCAGGCATTACAAGTTGGGGACAAGTAAAGTTTGGGTATGCAGAAAATGTGGAGCAAATGGTAGAAAGGTTAAAATTTGACATTTTATACATAGAGAATCGCTCCATTGCCATTGACCTTAGAATACTGATTTACACTGTTTTAACAGTGTTGCAGGGTAAGGGAAGATAGTTTTTTCAACTATTTTCAGGTAAAAGCATTGTTAAATATATGAAAATGCCTATCTTTGCCATCCTTAAAATTATCAAAAAATGTTTGCAATAGTTGAAATTGCTGGCCAACAATTTAAAGTTGAAAAAGACCAAACGGTTTATGTGCACAGATTAGCACAGCCTGAAGGCGCCAGCATTGAGCTCGAAAACGTGTTGTTAGTTAACAACAATGGTAGCGTACAAATCGGTCTACCAACCGTTAAAGGTGTTAAAATTAACGCCACTGTGTTATCTCATTTGAAAGGCGATAAAGTAATCGTTTTCAAAAAGAAACGTAGAAAAGGGTATAGGAAATTGAACGGTCACCGTCAATCTTTTACCAAAATTAAAATTGATTCTATAAACTCATAATTTCAGGAGAAATAAGAAATGGCACACAAAAAAGGAGTCGGTAGTTCAAAGAATGGTCGTGAGTCTCATAGTAAACGTTTGGGCGTTAAATTATTCGGTGGTCAGTATGCAATTGCTGGAAACATCATCGTACGTCAAAGAGGCACTAAACATCACCCAGGTGAAAATGTAGGTATTGGTAAAGACCATACTTTATTTGCATTGGTAGATGGTAAGGTTGTGTTCAAAAAGAAAGCAAATGATCGTTCATTTGTTTCTATTGCACCAATTGCAGCTGTAGCTGAAGCATAATATTTTCAAGTAATATTGAAAAAAGTTCTGATGGTGTTTATTCGCCATCAGAATTTGTTTTTAATTGCCATGGTTAGTTTGTTGATTTGTGGCATTTTGCCATTTAAACGTATCTGTCTGAACCAAATATTAATAACCATCTTGGCCGAGTAAAGAAAATAACCACCTTCGCCAAAGCTACGGTGGTCAAAGGGGGGATTAGCTCATTTGGCTAGAGCGTCCCGCAGGTTTGCGGTAAGGTAATCGGTTGAATTAATAAGGGGGATTAGCTCATTTGGCTAGAGCGCTTGCATGGCATGCAAGAGGCGACCGGTTCGAATCCGGTATTCTCCACAAAAAATGATGCTTTATAAACCTCAGTATTAGTGGGGTTTTTTCATGTATACCACTCAAAAATTACATCTTCTCAAGCTGGTTAAAACATTCAAAATTGACCCGTTATGAGACAAATTGGGCCAGGTTTGGGCCAGAAAAGTATAAAAGATTCAGTTGGTATTACTAATGCTGACGGAATAATGATGATGTAAGAGTTAATTCTATTGGACAGCTTAAGCTAGCAATCAGTATGCTCCTGAAAAGCTACAATCATGGTTTTCATTTACATCATCTTGACAGACTGACAAGACATTCAATTACTGAGCAACAATTTGCTACCTATTTTGGCAGGTGCAGAATGTATAATCACCTTCCTTCTGATATAAAGAAAGAACTACAACCTATTTTGTTTGGAGATTCACAAATGTCTTAAGTATTTAGGGATTACTACAAAGATGAAAGCTTCTGCAGGGATGCAGATGGTGACATCAACTTATGGAAATCTGTACAACCTATTCACTGGAACTAATAAGAGCTTATATATAGATGGTTTCCTTGATAGGATTGTTAATGCTTTCAATCTGGTGGAAATGATAAGAAGGTCTCTAGAAAAAGTTAGTGATTGCCGGTATATGGAGTAAAACAAAAAACCACCCTCAGTTGATGGGGGTGGTTTAAATAAACTTAATTAATAAAATTAATTCCTGACAATACGCACTGAAATCCCAATCGCCTTTTTGCCGCCGCCATCCCTGCCCACGCGACGATTCTTATAGTACAGGTAGCGGTACCATGCGAATGCAATGCTATACTCACTCGCGCTCCACCAGTAACCACCGTCCCCAACACTGCCGAACGCCCCACTGCCGCCACGGTAGCCACCGGGGAGGCCAGCAAATCCACTACTATTTGTAGCGCTAGTATTGGGACTGTTCCAATGGGTTAATCCTTCTTCTTTCATGGCTCCGCCAGCAACAGAGGAACCACCCAAACAAGTTTCTAATTCATCCCATTCTTCATGTGTGGGCACATGCCAGCCTTCTGGTGCTAAACCTCTTGGGTCATTCACAGCATACCAGTTGTACAATCTTCCATAAGTAGTCGCATAAGTGGCGCTGTCGTTATTATACCAACACCAAGCTCCAGTGGTGAGATTAGACCATTTGGTTGGGTCAGTTACCTGAGGTATGGTATCATCATTTTTATATATTCTTACATCTAAATTTTTAGAGCTCCAAACCTGCTCGCCAATTATTACTGATGCAATAGTGGACCTAACAATACCAAGGCCTGGTCTAGCAGATATGTTGTCAATAATTTCTGTTTTTTGACAGCTTGTTATTAACAGAATAAGAGCAGTGCTTAGTAGTAGGTTGTTAATTTTCATAAAAATTAATTTTTAATTATTTCGAATATAGTAATAAAATGAACATAAAAATACAATATAAGTGGTTTGCCCCCCTATTAATCGGGCTATCTTATTGGGGGGTTATAAATATAATTAATTTTTTCAATTAAGATTTGTTGTGCAAAATGTGACCGAAGGTGATTATTAAACCGATGGCTTCAGGAGTAAAGCGGGTCTGTTTATTTCAGGCTTGTTATTTAAACTTGTATTACTAAATAATTATTTGGGCCAGACTTTGGCCAGATGTAATTTGAAGAGAGGTTAAAAGCATCGTAAACACTGGGAATATTTGTTATGACTAGTTTGCATGGCATGCAAGAGGCGACCGGTTCGAATCCGGTATTCTCCTCAAAACCACAAGATAAACCTTGTGGTTTTTTTGTATATTAAAAAGGAATATTGAGTGTATTTAAAATAGCATCTCAAAAATAAGGTTATTTTTACTCATAATACCCATACAAAAGGGGCATATTAAGAGTCTCGAACACTTGCAATTGCATTCTTTTTGGAATAGAATCTATTGGGGTAATCTTAATATAAATTAGCGTATTTCCTTCCCAAAGCAATGAGGTATCACTGGTTTGAATGTATTTATAATAACAGAAGTTGCTATCTAAACCTTTGATTACTCTGGTCCAACAATAATTACCATCTTGGTTAAGGTTCAAACTTTTATAACCATCAGATTTAATAGCTGTATCACGAGCGTAAATACCAGTTAATTTGTATTTATAATTATATTTTACTGCTTCTTCTTCTTTCTTGCAGCCAAATAATAATGTTAATCCGAAAAATAAAACTAAAACAGATTTTGTCATGAACATATTTTTATGCAAGTAATAAAATATAGAGAAGTTTCCACAATTTATTTTTGAAATTGAATCCTGAAATCTATTTTATTTTTATGGAATCAAGACTACAATTAAAAGTAAAACCATTGCTACAAAGAGGCCACTTCCCTTGGCGTATGTGCTTTTTCTATATTTACTTGAGTAAATATCTGGGTAATTCTTCTTAAAATATTGAACGTTGGTAGTGTCAATTTTTTCAAAGGTCTTTTTTGCTAATTCACTGGCTATTACTTGGGCTTCGGTTTCATTAAATGGGATTTCTGAATAGCCGTAATTTTTTGAAAATTGCCAAATAGTTGAATCAATATTAGCGAATTTATTTGATTTGATAGGTAAATAATTGTAATTTAATTCTGTTTCATTATAGGCAAAAAACAGTTTAGTTGTGTCGGTAATCTCGGTGCAAATAATGGTGCTTAATAAATTACTTTTGTAAATAGAATCTATTCCATTCATGCTAATTTTAGGCTTAGTTTTACTAAATTCAATGAGGCAATCTTTTAAACTATAGGTTTGCATTTCTCCGGTTTGATTTAAAGCATAGCCACGATTATTTAGATTATTGTTTAACTCCTTAATAAATTTAGCATCAAATTTGTCTATTTGTTTTTGGGTTGAACCAACAAATAATTTTTCAGGGGGAGAAAGGTATTCCAAATTGTGCTTTGAAATATCTACACCATTTTTTCCAATATTATATTCATAACCAGGTACTAAATTAGATTTACAGGCACTAATTAGCAATACTGTGTATGATAAGATTAGTATAGTAAGTGTTTTAATTTGTTTCAACATAAATAGTAGGAGTAAGTTTATTTTTACTTTTACAATTATCAGGCCAAAATTAGTTTCCTTTTTTGAGTGGATTCAATTAAATTGCCGACTTAAGTATTATTATGAATATCACTTTACCAGACGGTTCCGTTCGTTCGTTTGAACGGGGTACAACCGCCTTAGAAATTGCCAAATCCATCAGTGAAGGTTTGGCTCGAAATGTATTAACCGCCAAAATAGATGGGCAGGTAATAGAATTGTCTGAACCAATTAACGAAGATGGTTCACTCACACTTTTCACTTGGGATAGCAAGGAAGGAAAAAATGCATTTTGGCATTCTTCAGCCCACGTTTTGGCTCAGGCCATAGAGTTTTTTTATCCAAAAGTAAACCTTACGATAGGACCAGCAATTGAAAATGGGTTTTATTATGATATGGATTTTGGAGGAGAGCCATTTTCAGAAAAGGATTTCAAAAAAATAGAAGATAAAATGTTGGAACTTGCCAGAGAAAAGGCGGAGTTTCATAAAAAGGCAATTAGCAAATTGGAGGCTTTGGCTCACTACAATGAGCGCAATAATCCATTCAAAGTTGAGTTAATTGAAAATTTAAACGATGGAGAAATTACATTCTGCACGCACAGCAATTTTAGCGATTTATGTAGAGGAGGTCATATTCCAAATACTGGTTTTATAAAAGCTGTTAAGTTAATGAGTGTTGCTGGAGCTTACTGGCGAGGCAATGATAAAAACCCTCAATTGACAAGGATTTACGGGATTTCCTTTCCAAAACAAGCTGAGCTAACTGATTACTTAAATATGCTAGAGGAAGCAAAAAAACGCGACCACCGTAAATTAGGTAAGGAATTAGAGATATTCACTTTTGATGATGATATTGGTCCGGGTCTACCATTATGGTTGCCTAATGGAGGAGCCATTATTGAGATTTTGGAAGGTTTTGCGAAGAAAACAGAGAGTGAAGGCGGATATGTAAGGGTAAAATCCCCGCATATTGCCAAGGAGAGTTTGTATATTAAGAGTGGACATTTACCTTATTATAAAGAAAGTATGTTTCCTCCAATGGAAATGGACGGGGATAAATACTATTTAAAGGCAATGAATTGTCCGCACCATCATAAAATATTTGCAGCTACCCCAAAAAGTTACAGAGACATGCCTCTGAGGTATGCAGAATATGGTACTTGCTACAGGTATGAGCAAAGTGGCGAGTTATTTGGCTTGATGCGCGTTAGGTGTTTGCAGATGAATGATGCACATATTTATTGCACAGAGGCTCAATTTGAGGATGAATTTAGAAAAGTGAACGATTTATATTTGAAATATTTCAAAGTTTTTGGAATTGACAAGTATGTGATGCGTTTTTCAAAACATGATCCAGCTAAATTGGGAGAGAAGTATATCAATTCACCGGAGCTTTGGTTGAAAACAGAGGAAATGGTTCGCAAGGTTTTGATAAATTTGGGTGTAAATTATGTGGAAGTGGAAGATGAGGCAGCATTTTATGGCCCTAAAATCGACATTCAGATCTATTCTGCCATAGGAAGAGAGTTTACTTTGGCAACAAATCAAGTTGATTTTGCACAAGCAGGAAGATTTGATTTAAGCTTTACCAATGAGAAAAACGAGAAGGAGCGACCATTGATTATTCACCGCGCACCCCTTGGTACACATGAGCGTTTCATCGGTTTCTTGTTAGAACATTATGCAGGAAATTTGCCTTCTTGGTTGGCTCCAAAACAAGTTAGTATTCTACCAATTAGTGATAAGTATTTGCCATATGCGCAAAAACTTGCTGAATTGATGAAAAATAACGATATTCGCGCCCTGCTTGACGACAGGAATGAGAAGATTGGCAAGAAAATTAGGGATGCAGAAATGAAAAAAATCCCTTTTATGCTTGTGGTTGGTGAGAATGAGATGCAGGAGGAAAGTGTTTCTGTAAGGAAACATGGTGAGGGAGATACAGGAAAAATGTTGGCAACGGATTTTGTTCAATTTTTTATAGATCAATTAACAGTAAAAATATAAGTTTCTTTGGCAGCACCAATTGTACCGAGTAGTAGCAGCGGGAGGCCTGGAGGGCCAGGTCCCGGACAGAACAGATTCAACAGAGGCAGGCGTTCATTAGAGCCTGAACACAAGCTTAATAACCTTATTCGTGCCGCAAGCGTGCGTTTGGTGGGCGAAAATGTTGAAGTAGGGGTTTATCCTTTAGGTGATGCTTTGAGGATAGCTTATGAACAGGAAATGGATTTGGTTGAAATTTCGCCAAATGCAGATCCACCTGTATGTAGAGTGGTTGATTACAAGAAATTCTTGTACGAGCAAAAGAAAAAGAAAAAGGAACAAAAAGCTAATCAAGCAAAATCAGAAGTAAAGGAAATCCGCTACGGACCAAATACTGATGAGCATGATTTTGAGTTCAAATTGAAACATGCCGAAAACTTCCTAAAAGAAGGTCATAAAGTGAGAGCTTTTGTGTTTTTTAAAGGAAGGTCTATTGTATATAAAGAAAGAGGTGAAGTGCTTTTGTTACAGTTAGCTCAAAGGTTAATAGATATTGCAAAGGTTGAGCAATTGCCTAAGTTGGAAGGAAAGAAAATGTTTTTGATCCTAAATCCAAAAGGTAAAGCAGGGAAGTAGTTGGGGTCCTTCGGCAAGCTCAGGATGACAAGGTCCTTCGGCAAGCTCAGGATGACTGGTCAAATAAGCTAAGGCTTCAGTGACCGGGGGTTTTTGAAAAAGAAAGTCGTGATTAATAACTAATAAAAAGAGGAGATTTAGGAAATGCCTAAAATGAAAACATGTAGCTCGGCCAAAAAACGTTTTAAGGTTACCCCCAGCGGTAAAATTAAAAGGGCACAAGCTTTTAAGAATCACATTTTAACTAAGAAAACTACCAAGCAGAAGCGTGGGTTGACAAAAATGACAACCGTAAGTACTGCTGATATGAGTAAAGTTAAAATTTTGTTGGGAATTGGTAAATAAAACCAATTGAGTTCCGTAAAGGCGGAGCGGCCGTTTGTAGGTAGGCCCAAAACACCTGGTTTATCATTTGTTTAACCCGAATAAAAGCACAAAAGATTTCGTTGAAAAGCGGAACGCTTAGATTCAAAAAAACGTAAAAATTATGCCACGTTCAGTCAATTCCGTAGCGAGTAGGGCTCGCAGAAAAAAATTACTCAAGTTAGCCAAAGGTTACTGGGGTAAAAGAAAAAATGTATTAACTATAGCAAAACATACCATCGACAAAGGACTAGGTTATGCCTATAGGGATCGTAAAACCAAAAAGCGCAATTTTCGCAGCCTTTGGATCATGCGTATCAATGCTGGATCACGTTTACATGGATATAGCTACAGCCAATTTATGAACCTAGTTCACAAAAAAGGTTTAGGTTTAAACCGCAAGGTTTTAGCCGATATGGCCATGAACCATCCAGAAACTTTCGAAGCAATTGTAAAATCAGTAAAATAATTTAGATTTAATTACGACTTTAAAAAGCCGCTTGCCAAATTGGTAAGCGGCTTTTTTTAAGCATTTTTATGCATTATTCGGTTTGATCCTATCATGCAAATCATTTATTTCTGCGCTGATTACCGCAATGGTTGAAGCCATATTTTTTGATTCATTTTGGATAATATTGATATCCTCTTTTACTGCATTGTTGAGTCTTTCTGCAAAGTGCTTGTTGTTTCTAGTTTCAGTATTTAATTGAGATTCCAATTGTTTCACTTGCTTATTTAAGCCCTCTTGATTTTCGTGAATGAGGCTTCTATTTTCTTCAAAGCTCTTATTGATTTTATTTTCTAATTGTTTAATTTTTTTGTTTAACAGAAACCAAATCAAACCAGCAGAAATAATAGCTATTAAAACAAAAGCCCATAAAAGGAAAATGTAGCTTTCAGCCTTAATAATTTTTGCTTCTTGAGCGCTAAATCTTAGCTCATTGTTTTTATGGATTTCTTCTAAAGAAAGTTGGGTTTTGTTTAAAGAGTCGGAGGTGAGTGCAATCTTAAAATTGGTTGAATTAAGGACTTCTTCAACCTGTTTCATTTTTTCATTCATGTATTTCAACTCTGCATCCTTACTATTAATACCACCTTTTACAGAATTGATGGATTGTTGAATACCCTTCATTTGGTTACTCAACTTTGTGATACTGCTATCATAATCTTTTTTCATTACATAGGGGCTCGGACCTTTTGGCTTTGGCGCTGCCGCTGGCAAAGCTGGTTTTGGCTCAGGTTTTCGTTGAGAGAATGCATTAAATGAAGTAAAAATAATTAGTACTAAAAAAGAAAAGTATTTCATAATAAATTGGTTTAATTAAATTTTTTTATTTGGTTCAAAAATTGATTTTTTTATTGAGGTAAATATTTTATTTACATTGCTAATTTAATGTGATTTTTATCAAATTTAGTAATTTATTAAATTTTGGTTAAAATAAATTTATACACTAGCTTATAATAATAGGTAGATAGAGTAAATTAAACAAATAATTTCAGCTTATAAAAATAATTATTTATTCAAAACACTTTAAGGGTGGGTAATTGAAAAGATTCAAAAGTGAAATTAAAACTGAATTTCCTTTTTTGTTAAAAATGATTGAAATTATCCTAAAATTCAATCGAATCATTGCTAGATTATCGCTATTTTCGCAGAAATAATTGTTATCCCTTTAGGGAGTTTCTATGAAAAGTATTCAATGGTGGAAATTAGCTGGAGTTGCTTTAGTATTATTTGCCTTAATAGGCGGATTGTTGCTGCCAGTGCCCCAGTTGCCTATTTTGGCCCAAAGCATTCGCAATCTTTATTACCATGTTCCTATGTGGTTTGGAATGCTCAGTTTACTCATTGCATCCTCGGTATATGCTGTTAAAGTATTGATGAGTAAAGATTTAACTAATGATATTTATTCAGAATCTTTTGCACGTGTGGCATTATTATATGGTACAATTGGAATTGTAACCGGAATGATTTGGGCAAAAAATACTTGGGGCGCTTACTGGACAAATGATCCTAAATTAAACAGTGCAGCCATTGGTATGTTTATGTATGCAGCCTATTTTGTATTAAGAGGTTCTATTGAAGATGAGGAGAAAAAGGCAAGAATTTCTGCCGTTTACAACCTTTTCTGTTTACCTATGTTTATAGTATTGATATTTGTTTTACCAAGGTTAACTGCTTCTCTTCATCCCGGAAATGGTGGTAATCCTGGTTTTAACTCATACGATTTGGATAGCAGGCTAAGGATGGTCTTTTATCCTGCTGTTGTGGGTTGGATACTTATTGGGTTTTGGATAGCCAACATTCAAATTAGATTGAGGAAAATTGAATTAAAAAAAGAACAAGAATTGTAGCATGAAATATTTTATTATCAATCAGGTACAACAGCACAGCAGCCAAATGCCCTCGGCCGAAAGCACCGATAAGTATTTAGTAGTTGTTGCAGTTATTGCAGTTTTATTCATAGGCATTGTTGGTTATTTAGTTTCATTGGATTTGAAACTTAAAAAAATAGAAAATCAATAATAGCATGAAAAAGACAAGTATCCTCGCACTATTATTAATTGCCGTAGCCATTGGTGCAATTGCAAGCATGTACGGCGATGCAAGTACCTATGAAAATTTTGAGGTAGCCTCGGATCATCCAGGTAAAGAATACCATGTAGTTGGCGTTTTGAACCGAGAAAAAGAAAAGTATTATGATCCGCAAAAAGATGCCAATTATTTTTCCTTTTATATGGTTGACGAAAAGGGAAAGGAAAGCAAAGTTGTTTACCACAATCCTCAGCCTGCAGATTTTGAAAGGTCAGAAAAAATTGTGATAGTTGGTAGCATGGAAGGCAATCATTTTGAAGCATCAAAAATCTTGCTTAAATGTCCGAGTAAATATAATGAAACTGAGGTGAAAACCTGATCGAATCAATTTACTTACTCTCAATTTTACGATTCTTTTTAAAAAACTATTTAATATTTTATGAGTTCTGTTACATTTATTGGTGAACATTTATTTTGGGGGAATTTGGGTCACACCGCAGTTGTGGTTTCCTTTATTTCCTCTATATTGGCTTGTTTGAGTTACTTTTTTGCCGAGCGCAATCCATTGGATCAAAGCTGGACAAATATTGCTAAATACTCTTTTCATTTGCACAGTTTGGCGGTTTTAACCATTATAGCCTCCCTCTTTAAAATAATTTATAGCCATTATTTTGAGTATCATTATGCCTGGCAACACAGCAGTACAGATTTGCCAGTACACTTTATGATTTCTTGTTTCTGGGAGGGTCAGGAGGGAAGCTTTCTACTCTGGATTTTTTGGCAAATGTTTATAGGGCAAATTTTATTGCGCACTGCAAAGAATTGGTTGAACCCAGTAATGGCAGTTGTAATGCTTTCTCAAATTGCCCTAACAAGCATGCTTTTGGGTGTAAAAATATTCTCTTATAAATTAGGTAGTAGTCCGTTTGAGTTATTAAGAAATGTGATGGCCGATGCACCTATTTTTAAAACAGCAGATTATTTAAGCAAAGTAAAAGACGGTAACGGTTTGAACCCATTATTGCAAAACTATTGGATGGTGATTCACCCGCCAACTTTGTTCTTTGGCTTTGCCACAACGGTAGTGCCATTTGCCTATGCCATTGCCTCTTTATGGCGCAAAGATTTTAAAGAATGGTTAAAACCAGCTTTACCCTGGGCTTTAATTAGTGTAATGGTTTTGGGAGCTGGAATAATAATGGGTGGATTTTGGGCTTATGAAAGCTTGAGCTTTGGCGGATACTGGGCATGGGATCCTGTAGAGAATGCATCTTTGGTTCCATGGCTCATATTAATTGCAGGTGTTCATGTAATGATCATTCACAAATCTACAGGCAATTCTTATATTGTTGCTCTGGGGTTAATTATTGCAACTTTTTTATTGGTATTATATGCCACATTCCTAACTCGCTCTGGTATCTTAGGCAATTCTTCGGTTCATTCTTTCACAGATTTAGGTATGAGCGGACAGTTATTGGTTTTCCTATTAGTGTTTGTAATATTGGCCATAGTATTGATAGCCATGCGCTGGAAATTAATGCCTCGCTCTGCCAAGGATGAGGAAATTTATACCCGCGAATTTTGGATGTTTATCGGAAGTTTGGTATTGGTCATTTCGGCCTTTCAAGTAATACTTACAACGTCAATTCCTGTTTTCAATAAATTGTTTTCGGCCAACCTAGCTCCACCTGCAGATATTATTGGACATTATAACAAATGGCAAATGCCAATGGCTATTATTATTGGTGTATTAACTGCAGTTGCTAATTTGTTAAAATATAAGAAGAATACCAAAGAAGCTTTAAAAAAGATGGGCTTGTACGCACTAATTTCATTGGTTATTACGGCAGTTCTTTATTATGCATTTGGTCTTAAAAATTATTTTTACCTAGGTTTATTGTTTGCAGGTGTTTATGGTATTACCACCAATTTAATTTTGTTGATCCCATTCTTAAAAGGTAAAATTAAATTGGCGGGAGCGAGTGTTGCACATATAGGATTTGGTATTTTGTTAATTGGTGTTTTAGTTTCTTCTGCCAATAAGCAAGTAATCTCCATCAATGAAAGTGGAACCGCTTTGAACCCAGAATTTAACAACAAAGAGAATGTAGAGAATATATACCTAGAACGTGGTAAGCCTAATAAAATGGGAGATTATATTATCACTTATGTGAAAGATTCGGTGCAATGGGTGAACACTTATTACCAAGTGAATTATAAGAAATTAAATAAGGATGGTGAGGTTGATTATGAGTTTAATTTATATCCTAACGGACAAATAAATCCCAAGTTTGGTTTGGTGGCAAATCCAGATACCAAGCACTATTGGGGACATGATGTGTTTACCTATGTAAGTTCGGTGCCATCTGGTAAAGCAGAGTCGAAGTATATCAATGAAAAAACGCATATGGTAGCACCTGGCGATACAATATTTACCAATAATGGTTACGCAATTTTGCAAGGCATTAATTCCAATACAGATGCTAATAACATTGATATGAAGAATTTTCAAGTGCTATTGGGTGCAGAGTTAAAAGTATATACCTTAGATAAAGTATACGATGCCATGCCATTGTATGGCGTTAAAGATAATTCAGCAACAAGCTATGAAGCTTTGGTGGAAGAGGCCAAGTTAAAATTTAGGTTTGTAGAGGTTAATCCCGAAACCAAGAAAATTACCATCGTCACTTCCGAAAAAGACACCTCTGGCGATTTCATTATCATGAAGGCAATCGTATTCCCAATGATTAACTTCGTTTGGGCCGGCACCATTATCATGATTATAGGTTTCTTCTTAAGTATACTTAAACGAATCAAGGAACTCAAAACGATTATTTAAATCTCCACATATTTTCATAAATATTCGACCCAGATGGGGTCGTATGTATATAGGAAAATTGCAGCGCTATAAATATTCGTCCCAGATGGGGTCGTATGTTTATTGAATTGTTTTAATGTAATTTCTTGTTAAAGATAAACGGTCCAAAAGGCACCAAAGCCGCTATTAAACCTAATGCCGTTTGCTTCAAGCTCCAATTGTATTCATCTCTTGCTCGGATCAGCCAGATTATATAAGCTATAAACAGTGCACCATGTGCCCAACCAAAATATTTAACCAATAATGGGTACCCCAAAGCATATTTAACTGGCATGGCAATAAATACCAAAGCCAGAAAGGAAATTCCCTCAGCTACTCCGATATTCTTAAATTGATTAAGTAGTTTATTATCTGTCATGTTTTTCTTTTTTTTTGTTGAATGTTTTTCACTACTAAGCAACTAAGTAACTATTTTTTTTTAATAAATTGTTGCTTTGTTACTTCGTGTAAAAACCAAGCTTATAAATTACCTCGATTAGCTTGTTCGCGTTCTATGGCTTCGAATAGGGCTTTGAAATTTCCTTTGCCAAAAGATTTTGCCCCTTTGCGTTGAATAATTTCATAAAACATGGTTGGCCTGTCTTCTACTGGTTTGGTAAACAATTGAAGCAAGTATCCTTCATTGTCTCTATCAACCAAAATACCCAATTCTTTTAAAGGCTCAATGTCTTCTTCTATAGGACCAACTCTATCTAACAAATCATCGTAATAACTGTTAGGCACTTTCAAAAATTCAACTCCTCTGGCCATTAATTGTTTAACAGTAGAAACAATGTCTAAGGTAGCAATAGCAATGTGTTGCGTGCCTTCGCCTTCATAAAATTCTAGGTATTCTTCTACTTGTGATTTTCTTTTTCCTTCGGCTGGTTCGTTAATTGGAAATTTTACGAAACCATTTCCATTGCTCATAACCTTGCTCATCAATGCAGAGTATTCAGTGGAAATATCGTTGTCATCAAATGAAAGGATGTTTTTAAAACCCATTACATTTTCATAGAAGCTCACCCAAGGGTTCATTTGGTTCCAATCAACATTTCCTACGCAATGGTCTACATATAATAAACCTGTTGGTTCAGGATTATAATTACTTTCCCATTTAATAAAACCAGGCATAAACACGCCATTGTAGTTGTTGCGTTCAATAAAAATGTGTTCCACTTCACCATACGTTTTGATCCCACTCATGCGTACTTCGCCATTTTCATCAGTAAGTGTTTTTGGTTCCATGCAAGAAATTCCGCCACGTTTGGTTGTTTCTTCATGCGCTTTGTAGGCATCATCTACCATTAGTGCCAAAACCTTCACGCCATCGCCATGTTTTTTGTGGTGCTCCGCAATCGCAGAATCGGAGCGTACAGGGGTGGTAAGCATTAATCTCATTTTGTTTTGAACCAAAACGTAACTAGCCCTATCACGCACCCCTGTCTCTGGTCCGGCATAAGCCAAACTTTGAAAACCAAAAGCTGTTTTATAGAAATGGGCCGCCTGCTTGGCATTTCCCACGTATAGTTCAATATAATCAGTTCCGTTTAAAGGCAAAAAGTCATTACCCGTAGTTTCAATCGTATTATTCATGGAGGCAAATATAATTCAGAATTCTGAAAAATATGTCTTTGTGGACTAGTTGCACTTTAAGTGATTGTTATATTTTATATTAAGTGAAGTTTGGTATTGTTCAACACTTGATAAAACAGGATTTAAAAATAAAAATTATTGAATCATTAAGTTCAAAGATGAAATTGGAAATATCTAGACAATAAAGGAAAAGAAATAATAGTCTATACCGTTCACAAAAAATCAAAATTGAAAAACTTATAAAATTATATGTAAATTCGTAAAAATGGACGATAAGAAACTTTACATAGTCGCAGGTTGTAATGGAGCAGGCAAAACTACTGCATCATTTACGATTTTACCTGAGATTTTGGATTGTAAAGAATTTGTCAATGCAGATGAAATTGCAAAAGGACTATCACCTTTTCAACCCGAAAAAGTATCGTTTGAAGCCGGTCGAATCATGCTTGGTCGAATTAACGAATTACTTTCAGAAAATGAAACCTTTGCTTTTGAAACAACATTATCAACAAAAAGCTATAAAAATAAAATCTTAGAAGCGAAAGAAAAAGGTTATCGTGTAACTCTGTTATTTTTTTGGCTTCAGGACATTGAATTGGCCAAAGTACGCGTTAAAATTAGAGTTTCCGAAGGAGGACACAATATCGAGCCAGAGGTTATCGAAAGAAGATACATCAGAGGAATTGAAAATTTATTTGACATTTATCTTCCAATTGTTGACGGAGCTTTACTATTTGATAATTCTGAAGGTGTACATGAACTTTTTGCAGAAAAGCAAATTAATGATACTATAATCATCTTCAATCAAGATAAGTTTAACCTATTAAAAAATCATTATGACAATACAAGAAATTCAAATTGAAGAAAAGATAAAAATACTTAAGGGGCTTGAAAAAGTATATGAAAAACTATTGGTGTATAAAAAATCCAAGAACAGTGAATTAGTTGTCTTGCGTGATAATAAAATAGTTAAAATTAGGCCTGAATAAAAATCACTTTACTCAAGGTTGGTTCAAACCGTTAAAAAATAAGGCCCCCCAGAATATAAATGGATTAGAATCTAAATCTATTCTACCCAAGATTTGTAGTAATGAGGATCTTCGCAATCCATTGCCGCTTGGGTTATTTCTAGCGGGTAAAAAGGATCAATCATTACTGCCAATTCTTTGGTTTCGGTTTTGCCAATAGATTTTTCTGCAGCGCCAGGATGCGGTCCGTGCGGTATGCCTTTTGGATGCAAACTAATCATGCCGCGCTCAACATGTTTTCTGCTCATAAAATCTCCATCAACATAATATAACACCTCGTCGCTGTCTACATTGCTGTGGTTATATGGTGCAGGAATTGAATCTGGATGGTAATCATACATACGAGGTACAAAAGAGCATATCACAAAATTATGTCCTTCAAATGTTTGGTGAATTGGCGGTGGCATGTGCACCCTGCCTGTTATAGGTTCATAATTGTGAATGCTAAACCCATAAGGATATTGAAATCCGTCCCAACCTATGGCATCAAAAGGATGTGTGGCATAAGTATAAGGATATATAAGGTCTTGTTTTTTAATGAGCACCTTAAAATCACCTTTTTCATCGTGCGTCTCTAGGTTTTCTGGTAGTTTTATGTCGCGCTCACAGTAAGGCGAATGTTCCATTAACTGTCCAAATTGGTTTAAATAGCGCTTTGGTGGCTTAATGGGACTAAAGCTTTCCATAATCATCAACCTATTTTTTTCGGTATCAAATTGCATTTGGTAAATAACGCCTCTAGGAATAACCAAATAATCGCCATATTCAAATTTAATTTGGCCAAACAATGTTTTGAGGGTGCCGCTGCCTTCATGAATAAAAATTACCTCATCTGCATCCGCATTTTTATAAAAGTAATCGGTCATGCTTTTTTTGGGAGCAGCTACAGAAAGATACAGGTCTTTGTTAAAGAGCATAACCACTCTCGATTCAAGGTAATCGTCTTTTGGTTCAGCCTTAAAGGTTAAAAAACTGCGGTTTTGCAAATTTTTAGAGAGGGCTGCTTTGGGCTGTATACTGTATGCTGAACCAATATCTTTTACCAATGTTGGTGGATGGCAATGGTAAGCCAAAGAGTATAAGCTGCTAAAACCCTCCGTGGAGATAAGCTCCTCGGAATATAAAGAACCATCAGGTTTTCTGAATTGGGTATGACGTTTTTTTGGTATACTACCTACTCTATGATAAAAAGGCATAATTTTGTTGTATTAATTTTAATTGGGTCAACCCTTAAGTAATATTTGCTTGACTAACATTCAAGTGTTTTATTTGCCCAAGATTGATTTCTCAAAAATATAAAAATGTATTATAAACTTAGCCTTAATATTCTGATTTTTATCAGTATTTCTTTTTTTTTGATTTCCTGTGGCCAAAATGCCTCAATAAGTAAGTTGCCAAATGCAGGGGATAGTACTGCAAATATTGAAGCTGTAAAGGAATTAAGTAAGGCCATTGAGGAAAGTCCGGAAGATGCCGAATTGCTATATAGGAGAGCCCAAGTATATGTAAATGAAAAATATTTGAATAGGGCAGAAGATGATTTTTTGGCTGCTATTGCAATAGATTCTATTAATCCTTTGTATCATTTTAATTTGGCTCGAACCCTATATGCCATGAACCAAACCCAGAGGGCTGCAACAAGTTATGAAAAGGCCATTTCGCTTAAATCAGATTACCAAGATGCCATTTTAAAATTGGCCGATTTGTATTTTATAGTAAAAGAGTATAATAAATCCATTGCCCTACTCAATAAAGGAATGAAATTAGACCAAGGCAATGCCACTATATATCAAATGTTGGGCATGAATTACAAGGAAATGGGCGATACGGCAAGGGCAATTTATCATTTTCAAACTGCCATTGAAAATGATGCCACCGATTACGAATCTACTTTATATATAGCCAATTTATATGCTGCTCGCAGAAATCAATTGGCATTTGATTACTTTAAAGCTGCCATTAAACTGCAACCTAAAAACCCTGATGCTTGGTTTAGCAGAGCCGTTTTTGAGCAGAAACTAAGGTTGAATAAAAATTCTTTAATTGATTACAGAAGGGTAATTGATTTGAACCCAGAAAATTATTTGGCTTATTACAATGTTGGCTATATCAATTTTGAAAATGGCACCATGGATGAGGCCTTGAGAAATTGGAATACCTGCACCCAAATGAACCCTAGTTTTGCCAATGCCTTTTACATGAAGGGATTGATTTACGAAGAAAGAAAAAACAAGGTGGATGCCAGAATTAACTATAAGGTGGCCCTTGAATTGGAGCCCAGTAATGCTTTGTTTAAAGCTGGATTAGCGCGTTTAAATTAACTTTGGAAAAATCGAATTTGTAGATTTTCATTATTTGCTTACTTTCGACCTTTAAATAAATAAATATTTTATGAAGTCAAAAATTTTCCTTGCAGCAGGGGTAATCTATTCCCTACTGTTATTTTCAGCTTGCCGACCAGGTGGTGCAGAATATGTTAGTGACCTAGATATTGTTGGAACAGCCTATTCAAAAGTAACTGATTTTAGTGCTAGAAAGACGTATACTTTGAGTCCAAAAGTGCTGAAAGTTGGTAGTGATAATATAATTAAGCCAGAGTATTTAGATCCCACTTATGCTTCTGTTATTACCAGTCAGATTGATGCTAATATGAAAGCAAATGGTTGGGTTAAAGTTGATACCATGTCAAATCCAGATGTGTCCATCATCAATTCGGTTATGACCAGTACAACTGTTTATTATTATTCAAATTATTGGTATGGCTATGGTTATGGCTACGGTTGGTACTACCCGGGTTATTATCCTCCAACTTATTCAACTACAACCACAGGGTCTTTGCTTACTCAAATGCTCGATTTAAAAGATTCTGCTGTAGACGGCAGAAGACCAATGGCTTGGGTTTCTCTAGTAAATGGCTTGGTGGAAGGTCCAACCTCAACATTTGCCAATAGAGCCAAAAAGGCCATTGATCAAGCGTTTAAACAATCACCAATCTTAAAGAAAAACTAACATGAAAAAAGCAATATATATCATTTGTTTGTTTGCCTTAACTTTTAATACTAAAGATACCAAGGCACAGTTAAACGACTCTTATTTTAATTTCTATTACTCAATGGGTTTAGGAACCGGTGAATTGAACGACTTTATCTCTAAATATAGTTGGAGAGGGGTAGGTATGGAATACAAAACGGAAGTTACAGACAATATACTCGCTGGTTTTGGAGTAGATTGGAATGTGTTTTATGAAGATATGCCCTATGGAACTTTTACACAGGACAACGTTTCGGTTTCGGGTAAGCAATTTCGTTATTTAAACACTTATCCAATGACCGCTAAATTACATTACTACAGAGATTCTGATAATGGAGTTAGGTTTATTGCCGGCACTGGAATTGGTACCTCTTATATGGAACGTGATATTGATATGGGGCAATACTCAATTAATAACAATACTTGGCAATTTTTGGTTGTTCCTGAAATTGCTGCAACTTATGATATTGATGCTTCTAGAAGTTTATTGTTGTCTTTAAAATATAATTACAATTTCAAAAACGACCAGCTGCCAAGTATGTCGTATTTGAGTTTTAATATTGGCTTTGCTTTTAATCAGTAATTTGGTCTTTGGTCATTAGGCTTTGCTCTTTAGCCATTGATACAAAAAAAACCATTAACAGCGAGCTGTTAATGGTTTTTTTTGCTTATTATTTAGCTTGATTCTATTTTATTTGGTTTCCAGCACGATGAATGGTACTATCATTTCTTCTAGGCTAATGCCGCCATGTTGGAATGAATCTGTGTACATTTTTACATGGTAGTTATAGTTGTTTGGGTAAGCCATAAAATCTTCACCCAAGGCAAATACATAACTGGTGCTCATATTTTGTTTAGGCAAAAATGCATCTGAAGGATTCTTGATTGAAAAAAGTTCCTTTTCATTATAATTTAAGTTTCTACCTTGCTTGTAACGCAGGTTTGTGCTTGTTGCTCTATCACCTACAATCTTTACAGGATTGCCAACTCTTATAGAGCCATGGTCTGTTGTAATTACTACCCTTGCTTTTTTACTGGCTATCTTCTTAATAGCTTCAAAAAGTGGTGAATGTTCAAACCAACTGTTAGTAATACTCCTATAAGCGGCCTCATCTTCGGCAAGCTCTTTCATTACGTTCATTTCGGTTCGAGCATGACTTAGCATATCTACAAAATTATATACAATAACATTGAGTTTATTATGCCAAAGGTTAGGGATATTTTCAACTAAGTTTTTACCAGCATTTAAGTTGGTAATTTTGGTGTAAGAGAATTTATCCATGATGCCTGAGCGCTGTAATTGTCGGCCCAATAAATCTTCTTCATGAATATTTTTTCCTTCCTCATCTTCTTCATTTACCCATAAATTAGGGTATAGTTTTTCAATTTCGCTTGGCAACATACCTGCAAAAATACTATTCCTTGCATAGTGCGTGGTAGTTGGCAAAATGGTCATGTAGGTATCATCCAACACTACATTGAATAATTCATTCAATTGGCTCTGAACCATTTTCCACTGGTCGTACCTAAAATTATCAATCAATATCATAAAAGTAGGAACCTCATCTTTTAAAAGGGGAACTAATTTTTTATTGATTAAGGTATGACTCATTACTGGTGTATTGGCATCAGGCTTTTTGAGGAAATTGATAAAATTGTCTTTCACAAATTTGCCCCAACCATTATTGGCATCTCTTTTTTGCATGGCCAAAATTTCATCCATGCCAGTTTCACCACTTTTCGCCAATTCTAGCTCCCAATAAACTAGCTTCTTGTACATTTTTACCCAGCCATTAAAGTCATCTACATCAGATAAATCCATGCTCAATTGGCGGAATTCTTGTTGGTAATTTTGGGCGGTTTTTTCGGTTACTAGCTGCTTTCCATCTAATAATCTTTTTAATGAAAGTAGAATTTGGTTGCTATTTACTGGTTTAATGAGATAATCAGCAATTTGGTTGCCAATTGCATCTTCCATTATATGCTCTTCTTCACTTTTGGTAATCATTACCACGGGCACATCTGGTCTTATCACCTTAATTTGTGCCAAGGTTTCAATGCCACTAATGCCTGGCATATTCTCGTCTAAAAAAATTACATCATAATTATTTTCTTTTACCTTTTCAACGGCATCAATGCCATTGGTTACCTTGTCAACCTGATATCCTTTGTTGGTTAAAAATAAAATATGTGGCTTTAATAAATCAATTTCATCATCAGCCCACAGAATAGTTGCGTTCATTTTGTTTTTTCTAGTTATTGTCAAGAAGCAAAAAGTATGCCTCCAAATCTTATCTTTGCGAAGTAACGTTTTATTTTGTTCATTAATTGTGGCTATCAATAAACTAAAAAATTTTAACGACCCTGTTTATGGATTTGTAAGCATTCCATGTGCATTGGCATACGACATTATTGCGCATCCTTTTTTTCAAAGATTAAGAAGGATTAAGCAGTTAGGGCTCTCCAATTATGTTTATCCAGGGGCACAGCACACTCGTTTTCAGCATGTTATTGGTGCCATGAGTTTAACCCAAAATGCTTTACTTACCTTAGAGCAAAAGGGTGTTGAAATTTCTCAAATGGAAAAGGAGGCTGTATATGCCGCCATTTTATTGCACGATATTGGTCATGGTCCGTATTCTCATACCCTTGAAAATATTTTAATTAAGGATTTACACCACGAGGAAATATCGCTTTTCCTCATGCACCAAATGAATAAAGATTTAATGGGTAGGTTAGATTTATGCATTCAAATTTTTACCGATAATTACCCAAGAAAGTTTTTACACCAATTGGTAAGCAGTCAATTAGATATGGACAGGCTAGATTATTTGCGTCGAGATAGTTTTTATAGTGGCGTTCAAGAAGGCGTAGTAGGGCAAGATAGGATAATTAATATGCTCAACGTGGTAAACGATGAGTTGGTTGTAGATGAAAAAGGGATATACAGTATTGAGAAGTTCTTAATTGCGCGCAGGTTGATGTATTGGCAGGTTTATTTGCACAAAACTGTTATAGCTGCCGAATCTGTTTTGGTAAAAACTTTAGATCGTGCATTTGAATTAGTTAAAAACGGCCATACTTTGTTTGCTTCGCCACCTTTATTATATTTTTTAGAAAAGCAATTAAATGGCCCTGCCTTTTTTAATGACCCTACAGCAATCAAAAATTACACGCTACTAGACGATGATGATATCATGTCGGCGATAAAAGTTTGGAGTACCCATTCTGATAAGGTATTGAGCTCACTTTCATTGACATTAAAAGACCGTTTACTGCCAAAAGTAGAATTGGCAAATGAGCCTTTTACTTTACAAAAAATCAAGGAAATTAAAGAGTGGGTTATGTTAGAAAAGAATATAAGTTTTGAGGAGGCTGATTATTTTGTTTATACAGATTCTGTAAAGAACAGGGCATATAGTTTGGACCATTTTAATATAAAAATTTTATTTAAGGATGGACACTTATTAGATATTGCTGAGGCATCCGATCAATTTAACATTGAAGCATTAACAAAATCTGTTACAAAGTATTTTCTTTGTTATCCAAAATCTTGGCTCGAACCAAAAAATATTGATGAAAATTAGCTTGTAAAAAACAATTATTACCATATGCAAATTAGTATCGCAGAACTTGCCGAATTAGTGCAAGGAACCTTTGAAGGAGATGGCACTCAAATGCTTAATACCATTGCAAAAATTCAAGAAGGAACTACAGGTGCACTTTCTTTTTTTGCCAATCCCAAATACGAAAATCATATTTATACCACTCAGTCATCTGCTGTTTTGGTCAATAAAACTTTTGTTCCATCAAAAGCATACAATACTATTTTAATTAGGGTGGAAGATTCCTACGCAACCTTCACTAACCTGCTTGAACAATTTGGAAACACTGCTATTGAATTAGCTGGAATTGAGCAAATGAGTTTTATAGATGAGACTGCTGTGGTTGGCGAAAATGCTTATGTAGGAGCATTCGCCTATGTTTCAAAAAATGTTACAGTAGGAGAGAATACCAAACTATTTCCGCATGTGTTTTTAGGTGCGAATGTGAAGGTTGGTAAAAACTGTATTTTTTATTCTGGGGTTAAAATTTACCACGATTGTATCATTGGCGATAACTGTATTTTACACTCAGGAACCATCATTGGTGGTGATGGCTTTGGATTTTCTCTTTTACCTGATGGCTCTTATAAAAAAATTCCTCAGATTGGAAATGTGATCATGGAATCGGATGTGGAGATTGGCGCAAATTGCACAATAGACAGGGCCACCATGGGTTCAACCCATATTAGAAAAGGGGTTAAATTTGACAACCTCATTCAAATTGCCCACAATGCCGAAGTAGGCGATCACACCGTTATTGCAGGTCAGGCTGGCGTTGCAGGCTCCACAAAAATTGGAAAATACAATGTTATTGGTGGTCAGGTAGCCTTTGCCGGACATTTAACCATAGCCGATAATAATCAGTTTGGGGGCCAAAGTGGTGTGGTAGGTTCTATCAAAGAAGAAAATGGAAAATGGTTCGGAACACCCATACTAGGAGTGAGAGACGCATTAAGATCGGCCTCATTATTTAAGCGTTTACCCGAACTTTTGATTAGAATTGACACGCTTGAAAAGGAGATTAAATCCTTGAAGAAAGAATAAAAACGAAAAAAAGCTTAACAATACGCTAACTTTTCGTTTTTTTGCAGCAATATTTATGAAGCAAACAACGATTAAGAAATCTGTAAGTTTAGAAGGGGTTGGTCTGCATACTGGCCAAATGGTTACACTCACCTTCCTTCCTGCAGAAGATAACCATGGAATTAAATTTCAGAGGGTTGATTTACCAGGCATGCCCATGGTAGATGCTGATGTTGACAATGTGGTTGATACTTCTAGGGGTACCACCATTGAGCAAAATGGCGCAAGAGTTGCAACAGTTGAGCACGTAATGGCTTCTTTGGCTGCATTGGAAATTGACAATTGCATGGTTCAAATCAATGGTGGTGAAACACCAATTATGGATGGCAGTTCTCAATTTTTTATGAAAGCATTGAAAGATGCTGGCATCCAAGAATTAGAATCGGAGAGGGAGTATTTTGTGGTGCCACATAATATTTATTACACGGAAGCAGATAGAAGTGTAGAGATGATTGCCATGCCATTAGACGATTATAGGTTAACGGTAATGGTAGATTATAATTCACCAGTTTTAGGTTCACAACATGCCTCTTTAACTAATTTAAAGGAGTTTGAAACAGACATTGCCAGTTGTAGAACTTTTTGCTTTTTACATGAATTAGAGTTTTTATACAATAACGGCTTGATCCAAGGTGGCGATTTAAACAATGCCATAGTTATTGTTGATAGGGTGATTGAAGATAGTGAGCTGGATAATTTGGCTAAGATGTTTAATAAGCCAAAAGTAGAAGTAAAGAAGGAAGGTATTTTAAACAATGTTGACTTGCGTTTTCACAATGAACCAGCAAGGCATAAATTGCTTGATTTAATAGGTGATTTAGCCCTAATTGGTGTGCCTATAAAAGCTCAAATTATGGCCGCTCGACCGGGGCATGCTGCAAATATTGCCTTTGGTAAGAAGATCAAGGCTTTAATTAAAAAATCTAGAAGTTCAGTTAGAGTTCCTAAATATGATCCTAATAAACCTCCCTTATATAGGGCAGAGCAAATTGAGAAAATGTTGCCTCATCGCTTTCCTTTTCTTTTAGTAGATAAGGTTTTAGAGGTTGGTCAAAATCATATTATTGCCATCAAGAATGTTACTTTTAATGAGCCATTTTTTCAGGGTCATTTTCCTGGTAACCCAATTATGCCAGGCGTACTCATTATTGAGGCAATGGCACAAGCAGGTGGGGTTTTAATCTTATCAAAAGTAGAAGATCCAGAAAACTACAATACTTATTTCATGAAAATAGACAATGCCAAGTTTAAGGACAAGGTAGTGCCAGGAGATACGCTTATTTTTAGGTTGGATTTAATTGGTCCAATTAGAAGAGGAATTACCATAATGAAAGGAAGTGCTTTTGTTGGAGAGAAATTAGTTTGTGAGGCAGAATTAATGGCACAAGTTGTAAAAGTTAATAATAAATGATACATAACTTGTCATCAATTAACCCACGGGCTCGCATTGGAGAAAATGTGACTGTAGATCCGTTTACCATGATTCACCAAGATGTGGAAATTGGGGATGGCACCTGGATTGGTTCAAACGTAACTATATACCCTGGAGCAAGAATTGGAAAAAACGTAAGAATTTTTCCAGGGGCGGTAATCTCTGCAATACCTCAAGACTTAAAATTTGATGGAGAAGAAACCATAGCAATTATTGGCGATAATACTACCATACGCGAATGTGTAACCATTAACCGCGGTACCAAAGATAAATTTAAAACAGAGATTGGTTCAAACTGTTTAATTATGGCCTACTCTCATTTGGCACATGATTGCATTATTGGTAACCAAGTAATTATTGCTAATGGGGTGCAAGCGGCCGGACATGTTACCATCCAAGATGGCGCAAGAATTGGCGGTTTATCTGCTATTCATCAGTTTGGGTTGGTAGGTAGAAATGTGATGATTGAAGGGGGTAGTATGGTAAGTAAAGATGTGCCTCCTTTTATTAAAGCTGGAAGGTATCCGTTGACATATGAAGGCGTAAATGCAGTTGGCTTAAGGAGAAGTGGTTTTAGTAATGAAAAGATTACTGAAATACAAGATATCTATCGCATTTTGTTTATCCATAACCGCAATTTGAGTAAAGCCCTCGAAATAGTTGAAGCAGAAATGGAAATAACTGCCGAAAGAGATGAAATTCTTTCTTTTATAAGGAATTCGGAGCGCGGTGTGCTCAAGGGATTTAAATAATATTTAGTCTTTTCACTTTCAATCACTTGAAAATCTCACTACAGGATATAGGTAAAAAGTTTAACCGACAGTGGGTTTTTAAAGGGGTAAATTTTGATTTCCAATCAAACGGTTCTTATGCTTTAGTAGGCAATAATGGCTCGGGAAAATCTACGTTAATTCAAATCATATTTAATTACCAAACTTATTCAAAAGGTTTGATTCAATATGAGCTAGCGGGTAAAATTTTAGCAGAAGAAAATTTGGTTGGAAAAATTTCAATTGCTGCACCTTACCTAGATTTATTAGATGATTTTAACTTATTGGAAATGCTTCAATTTCATTTTGGCATTATTCCAAAGCAGGATGACATTACCTTAGCAGAAATGATACAAGCTTGTGGTTTAAGCGGTCAAGAAAATAAGTTCATCAAGCACTTTTCTTCGGGAATGAAACAAAGACTCAAATTGGTGATGGCTATATATGCCAATACTCCCTTGTTGCTTTTAGATGAACCTTGCTCGAATTTAGATGAACAAGGTATTGCATGGTATAGAAATTTGGTTCAAACCCAACTAAAAAAGCGTACCATTATTATTGCAAGCAACCAATTGTATGAATATGATTTTTGTGATGCCAGTTTAGCAATTTTAGATTTTAAGCATTGATCATCTTAATGATGGCTTCGGCACCTGCTTCACTCGCATTCTTTTTTGAAAAGAGTTGATGCAATAGTTCGTAGTCTGCTAGGAGTTTTTGTTGTTTTGACCCGCCAGGCAAAATAGCCTCAAATTCTAGTTGAAGGTTTTCGAGGGTAAAATGATGTTGGATCAATTCTCTTACAGCTTCCCTATCAAAGCTGAGGTTCATAATAGATGCATATTTTACTTTTACAAAACCAGAAGCAATTAAATAGGTTAAAGGTTGCGCTGCGTATGCAACCACATGAGGCACCTTCATAAAAGCAGTTTCCAAAGAGGCGGTTCCACTGCATACCAACGCAGCCTCACTGTGCGCTAAAATATCTCGGGTAGCATGAAATATCAATTTTACATTTTCACTTAAGTAGGAGGTGTAGAAATCGGCAGTAAGGCCTGGTGAACCTGCAATGATGAATTGGTATTGGGGATATTTAGCGGCGAGTAATACCATTTTAGGAAGCATGCGTTTTATTTCTTGCTTGCGACTTCCGGGCAATAATCCAATAATTGGCTTTTGGTTGAGCTTGTTTTTTTCTCTAAAGTTTGGGTCAGGAATAAATACTTGCGTTTGGTTAAATAAGGGATTACCAATATAAAGTGAGTTTACTTTCCACTTTTTAAAATACTCAATTTCGAAAGGAAAAATGAGTAGTAATAAGTCGATGTATTTTTCTAATTTAAAACCACGTTTTTCATTCCAAGCCCAAATTTTTGGGGCAATATAATAGCAAGTTTTAATGCCAGATTTTTTGGCAAATTCTGCCATGCGCATATTAAATCCGGGGAAATCTATGAGTATTAAAACATCTGGTTGGTAACTGGTTATTTGTTGTTTGCATCGCTCCAAATTTGCTTTGATGGTTCTGATATTCATTAACACTTCTACAAAACCCATGATGGCAATGTCTCTGTAATGTTGCAAAAGACCGGTAGATTTTTTGCTCATTTCATCGCCACCCCAAAAGTTAAATTCTGCTTGAGGGTCTTTTGTAATAATACCTTCCATTAAACTGGCACCTAATAAATCGCCACTGGCCTCGCCAGCTATTAAAAAATATTTCATAATTAATCTTCAAAAAAAGCAATGTTACCCCCAACCCAATCCATGTTTTGGTTATATCGAACACCAATCATTTTTCCTTTACTCATTCTTCCTAAATTGGTAGCTAATGTTGGTCTTTTATCGCCATCGGGCCAAAGGTACATCATGCGAATTTCGCATTTCACTTTTCCTGTGGGTGATTCAATAACTTCTGCATATTTAACTTTTGATTGAAGTATCCAATTTTCAGGATCCTTAATTTGGGTTATGTCTTCTGGCGTAACATCAATTATTACACCTTGGCCAGAAAAGCTAAACAATGGCTTTAATACATAATTTTCTAAATCGTTTGGAATCGTTGCTACCTCATGAAGGAATTGGGTTTTAGGAACAAAGGCATTATTTAAAAAAGGCATGGTGTATTTGCTGATCCTATAAAACCAATTAGGGTGCCCAACCCATTCTACATCCAAATCAGAAAATAAATCTGCTGAATAAGTAAAATCTGTATTGGCAGCAAGGTCGTCGAATATCAATCTATTATAAATACGTTTTATAAGCATTTCTGTGCCATCTTTTAAATAGAATAATTTGTTTTCTTTTTGGATCAAATCGCTTAAACAAATAATTGGAATACCCAGCAAATCATGCGTGGCATAAAAATCAATTCTTGTTTTTTGCTCATGTGGTTTCAAATCCATGAGCACAACTTCCTCGGGATTACAATTAGCTAAAACAACTTTTTTGAGCAAAGCAGTAAAACTATCACTATCTAAATTGCTCAATAAATGATTGAAATTTGGTGGGCAATAAAAGTGTTCTTTGTATTGATTGCCAATAATGTTTTCCCAAGCGTATAAACTCGCAAAGCCTTGCATCTCTATCATTTGAGGTATTAAATTGCCAAGAGCGTCTTCACATATTCCAAAATCAATGCATATAAAATGAGGGTGGTCATTTTCATTTTTAACTTCAAGGTTTTTAGGAATGGCCCTTTGAGTGAGTTCTTTGAAATTGGGATTTAAAATTTCATCTATGATATTTTCACAAGCAAAAATTAATTTTGTTTTTAGTGTTTTGTCAACAAAAATAGGCGTTTCGGCTACTCTAAATATTACTTCTTTGTTAAACAAGCCATCAAGGTGTTGAAGGAATTTTTGATAATTTTCCTCGTTAAATGCTGCATTGTATTTTTCTCTAATTGCTTGAATCATTTCAATGAACTAAATTAAAATGTTGTGAAAGGGCTTCATCTAAAAATACAGGAATCATGTTTTTTTGTGTTGTAGGAATTTTATCTTCATCAGCCAAGAGTGTAATCATACTATCATATTTTTCCTGACCATAATTTGCTACCACCACATTTTTCTTTTCTTCGCTTTTCAGGTAAAACTTCATTCCCTCAGCATCGGCCTCTGGGTGAAATTGGGTTCCAATTATTTCGGGTGTAAATTGAATTGCCATGATAGCTCTTTCATAAGGAATGTTTGGTCGTTCCTTTTCAATGGCTAATATTTTAGCGCCCATCATATCTAAGGCATACAAATCTGGTTGAATTACCTGCCATTTTCTTGAATCTACTGCATAAAAAGGTTGAGCGAGTAATTTGGTGAATTTATTTTCTAAGCAATCTACTGTTTTGTACATAGGAAATATACCAAATGATTCGCTCATTCTTTTACAAACATTGGCCAATTTAAAATGGTAGCAATACACTTGAAAAGAATGGCAAATGAGGAACACCATTTTTTTATGTTTATGGTTTTCATTGTAAACAATAATGGAATGTAAAAATTCTAGGTAGGCATCTTCCCAACCTTCCAAATCAACTGGACTGCCTGGTCCACCCGAAGAAATATAGGCATCAAAGCTTAAATCGGGTATTTGATTTTGCTGCCTTACATTAAAAACTTCCTTGGTAACTTCTAGTTCTTTTTCTTCTGCGTATCTGTTTAATATTTCATGGATATTCCTCATCCCTTGATTTGGCTCTCCTTTATACATATCCAATATAGCAACTTTAAACGATGGCATTATTTATTCTTGTTAATTTGCAAAAATAATGTGTATTCAATTAAATAATAGAATACTTACAAACAATGATTTAAATATCTGTTCCAATAAGTGTGGAGTGTGTAATAAAATCAACTAGTTCGTTCATGTCTTTGTTTTTATTATAGACTGCCAATTGTCTATCAGCACCAGTTCCATTTTTAAGCATTTCATAAACATAACTGATGTCTTTTCTGCTACCCAATTCATCTAAAACATCATCTACAAAATCGAGCAATTCTTCAATTAAGTATTTTGTTTCCACTTCTTTTTCTTTGCCAAAATCAATCAATTTACCCTCAATACCGTAGCGCGATGCCCTGTATTTATTTTCGGCAATGAGTGCTCTGTTGTAATCTATGAATTGGATATTTTTTAATCTTAACAAATACAATTTGTAACACAATGCCTGAAAAATAGCAGCAATGGCAATGGTTTCATCCAATAACATTGGAATATCACAAATTCTAAATTCAACGGTATCAAAGAATGGATGCACGCGTAAATCCCACCAAATCTTTTTGGCATTGTCTATACAACCTGTTTTAATAAGAAGTTTTATATAGTTATCGTACGCCTCAAAACTCTCAAAATAATCTGGAATACCCGTTCTGGGAAATTTGTCAAATACCTTGGTCCTAAAAGATTTGAACCCAGTATCTCGGCCTTCCCAAAACGGTGAATTGGTAGAAAGGGCGTAAACATGTGGTAGAAAATAACGCATAGAATTGGCAATATGAATAGCCATTTGTTTGTTTTCCATTCCAACATGCACATGTAATCCAAAGATTAAATTAGACCTAGCAGCATCTTGCAACTCATGCACAATTTCTCTGTATCTGGGGTGATCAGTAATTAATTGGGTTTGCCACATACTAAAAGGATGGGTGCCACTTGCGCCAATTTGCAATCCAAGGTCACCAGCCACCATATTGATGTTTTTTCTTAAGCCAGCCAGCTCTTGCCTTGCTTGAGTAGTATTTTCGCAAATGCCTGTACCAACTTCTACCACAGCTTGATGCATTTCGGCTTTTACAGAATCGTCGGACAGCAATTTGCCTGCAGCTTCCACAATTTTTTGTTCATGCGATTTTAGTTCGCGGGTAATTGGGTCAATTACCATGTATTCTTCCTCTATTCCTAAAGTAAATTTACTAGCATGCATCTGCTTTATGGGTTAATTAAAAAACCAATTCTGTTTGATCCAAAATTGACTTTTAGTTATTAAAATATTATTTCCCTGCTCCTTTTTGTGGTGCTTTTTTTGCTGCTCCCTTTTTAGCAACTTTAAGGGCTGCAGCTTTGGGTGCTGTTGCTTTTTTTGCAGGTGCAGCATTACCAGCTGCCGATTCACGGATAAAACCTCCCCAAGTTTGATTGTTTCCACCATCAACATGACTTTTTGCTTTTTCAATTGCAAAATCTGCCGCGGTTTTAACTACCCAATCAAAATTTTCTTGACCCACAGAATGAACATCTGCATCTGGAGCAGGGTTGCAAAAATCAATGGCATAAGGAATACCATCTCTAACTGCAAATTCAACTGTATTGAACTCATAGCCAAGCGCGTTACAAAGAGTTAGGGTATATTCTTCAACGGTATTTAATAAAGCCTGACTAGAAACAGGGGTTTCTACCACATATCGCAAATGGGGTTCATTTCTTGGTTCATATTGCATTATTTTTACATATTTGCCACCAATGCAATAGCACCTAAAGTATTCATCAAAGATAATTTCTTCTTGCAAAAGCATCACCAACTGGCCGGTTTCAGCGTGTTTTTCGTAAAAATCTTCTATGCTTTTAACCTTGTATACACTTTTCCAACCACCACCAGAATGAGGTTTCATATATGCTGGAAAGCCAATTTCCTTGAACATTGTTTCCCAATCCATAGGCATGGCTAAATTCCTAAATGAGTTTTCGCTGGTATCATCTGGGCGAACATGCGAAGGCAATAAGTAAGTTTTAGGAACTGGTACACCTAATTTAACGGCCAAACAATTGTTAAAAAACTTTTCATCGGCACTCCACCAAAAAGGATTATTGATAATGGTTGCACCCATTAAGGCTGCGTTTTTAAGGTAGGCTTTGTAAAAAGGTACATCCTGACTAATTCTATCGAATATCACCGCATAGCCAGAATCTGAGGCTTGACTCAACTTGTCCATTTTTACAAATTCAGCTTCAATGTCTTTTTCACCTCTGCTATTTATTTCGTTTACAAATGCCTGAGGGAAGGTGTTTTCTTGTCCAAATAAGATTCCGATTTTTTTCATGGTTTTATGATTTTGCATTTAATATTTCTTATTGATTCAATGAGATTATTTTATGGATTTATTGAATCATCAATTGTGTTTTTTATGTTTTTAATTATTGTTAAATATATAGTTTTTTTTTCTTTTTCCATATTTGTGTAAAATCAATTAATGATGAATTAGGCAAAAGGTTATAACATTGCGTAGATGCTCAAAAGTAATCCAGTAGTTCGCCGTAGAAAAATTTATTGGGATACCATTCAACAAGATGTTTTGGTGGATGTTATGCTGCCATTTGGGTTTGATCCAAGCCATAATTACCCTTTATTGTTGCTAAATGATGGACAAGATATGGCTGGCATGAACATGGATTTGATTTTATTGGAGGTATGGCATAAAAAGGTGAGTAAGCCATTTATTTTGTTTGCACCACATGCCTATGATCGCCTACAAACCTATGGTGTTTCTGGCATTCCTGATTTTAAAGGTAGGGGAAGTTTAGCCGCAGCTTATGGTGATTTTGTGGTGAAAATAATGATTCCTGAGTTAATGCGGAGATTAAAAATTAAGCATTTTGAAGAAAAAGTGATTGGTGGGTTTAGCTTGGGAGCATTATCCGCCTTTGATATTGCTTGGAATAATCCTGCAGAGTTTAGCAAAGTGTTTGCTTGTAGTGGCTCTTTTTGGTGGCGTAGAAAAGACCTTAAAGACAACTACACTGACGCGGATAGAATCATTCACCAATTAGTAAGGGAAACTGCTATTAAACCACAACTTAAAATATGTTTTGCTTGTGGAACTTTAGATGAAACTTCAGACAGAAATAATAATGGGATAATAGATAGCATAGATGACACCTTGGATTTGATAAAAGAGTTGGAAGCATTGGGCTTTATTAACGGAGAAGATTTATCTTACAATGAAATAATAGGAGGTAGGCATACTTTAGAAACTTATGGCATAGCAATACCCTATTTTCTCAATTGGGCATTTGGTTCAAAATAAATTTTATATTTTATTAAATTTATTGCTATTTAATTTGATAAATTGCAGTTCAAGGATTTAGTTTATGTACCAAGCAATTCATTTATCGGCAGAGTGTTTTCCAATTGCAAAAGTTGGTGGCTTAGGTGATGTGGTAGGAGCACTACCAAAATATTTAAATATTGCAGGAATTAGCACCTGTGTAATACTGCCAAAGTATAATCAAAAATGGAATGCTACTCACCCTTCAGAAGCTATTCATGAGGGTATTTGTACCAATGAGAATTTTTTTATCGAGTATAAAATCCTTAGATATTTAGACGTTCATTTAGGCTACGATGTATACTTAGTTGATATACCAAATTTGTTGTTTAGAGATAATATTTATGGCTATGATGATGATTCAATACGGTTCATATTTTTTCAACAAGCTGCCATTAATTGGATCAATAATTGGGCTCAAAAACCAGAAATAATTCATTGCCATGATTACCATACGGGCTTAATTCCATTCATGATAAATAACTGTTATGACTATGGAAATTTGGCAGGCATCAGAACAGTTTTCACCATTCACAATGGATTATACTCTGGGGCGTTTCCAACATATTTATTGAGTTATTTTCCTCATTTCCCTAAAGAAACTTTTGGGTTATTGGAGTGGGATCAAACCATAAACCCATTGGCTTCTGGCATTAAATGCAGCAATAAGGTAACCACAGTAAGTGCTGGTTATTTAGATGAATTGAAATACCAAGATAACGCGTATAATTGGCTATATAATGAGTATGGGTTCAAATGTAAAGGTATTGTAAATGGTATAGATACGGAGGTTTGGAATCCTAAAACAGATAATTATTTAATACATCTTTTGAATAATGATTGGACATCTTTTAAACAAAATAACAAAGAAGCGATTTGCAAATCAGTAGGGCTTGATCCCACTTTGCCACTAACCGTATTTATTGGTCGGTTAAATACAGAAAAGGGAGGTGAGTTGGTGTATCAAGGAATTCATGATTTTTTAGTAGGTAACCAACAAATGAATTTTTACGTTTTGGGTTCAGGCGCAAACCAAATTGAGGATGCTATTAGGCGGTTGAGCAGTTACCATCCTTCCAATGTTGCAAATTATATTGGATACAACGAGGAGTTGGCTCATAGGCTCTATGCTGCGGCAGATTTTTTAATGATGCCATCATTGGTAGAGCCTTGCGGTTTGAACCAAATGTATGCGCTGAGGTATGGCACTATTCCAATTGTAAGGGCGGTAGGAGGTTTAAAAGATACTGTAATTGATTTTGGCGATTTTGGTGGCTATGGCATTCGATTCAATGCGCCAGAGGCCTATGATTTGGTTACAAGTTTATACAGGGCTTTTGATTTGTATGTAGATTCTGATAAATTTGATCATGTAAGAGAACTAGCCGTTAAGTTAGATTTTTCATGGACAAAGGCTGTAAAAACTTATATTGAAATTTATAAAAGTTAATGTATGCAAAAAACCATTAAAATTATATGCCTTATATTGGGAGGCGGCGCAGGTTCAAGGTTATATCCTTTGACTTCCATTAGGAGTAAACCTGCGGTTCCTATTGCAGGAAAATACAGGTTAATAGATATTCCAATTTCCAATTGTTTGCACTCAGGGATAAAACGAATTTTTGTTTTGACCCAATACAATTCACGTTCGCTAAACGCACACATAAAGAACACTTACCATTTTGATCATTTTAGCTATGCATTTGTAGATATTATTGCCGCAGAACAAAGACCAGGTAGTGAAAAATGGTTTCAAGGTACTGCCGATGCGGTGAAACAAACATTCCCTCATTTGGAAGGGCACGACCATGATTATATACTTATTTTAAGTGGTGATCAGTTATACCAAATGGACCTTCGTGAGTTTGTAAACAAGCACGTAGATAGTGGTGCCGAAATAAGTGTAGCAACATTGCCAGTTGATAAAAATGATGCACCTGGTTTTGGTATTTTAAAAGTAAATAACGATGGTTTTATCGACCGTTTTATTGAAAAGCCTCACCCAGATGAATTGGAGAACTGGATATCAAATGTTGAGCCCGAGCAGAAGGCTCAAGGCAAAGAATATATGGCTTCAATGGGTATATATATTTTTAACCGAGAAACCTTAAAGAGAATGTTTGATGAAAACCCACATCATACAGACTTTGGAAAAGAATTTATTCCTGGTGCCATAGAAAAAGGACTAAAGGTTAAAGGATATTCTTACAATGGCTATTGGACAGATATAGGAACCATTAAAAGTTATTTTGATGCCAATCTTGATTTAGCAGAAAATATACCTAGTTTTAATTTGTTTGATGACGACAGGTTAATATACACCAGAGCAAGGATGCTGCCACCTTCAAAGTTTTATAGTGGTACTTTGCTTAAAGGAACCGTGGTTTCTGAGGGTTGTATTATCAATGCGGCAGAATTAGAGCGCTGCATTGTAGGCAATAGGTCAAGGATTGGTATTGGAACAGTGATGCGCAATTGTGTTACTTTTGGCAACGACTATTACGAAAGCCTGGAAGAATTAAGCAACCCCCAAAATGGAATCCCTATGGGCATTGGCGATAACTGTTACCTCGAAAATTGCATAATTGATAAAGATGTGAGGATTGGTAACAATGTAGTTTTTATGATAAGTACTGAGATGAGCGACTCAGAAACTGAGCAGTATTGTATCAAGGATGGCATTGCTATTATAAAAAAGGGATCGGTTATTTTATCAAACACCGTTGTTAAATAATACCCAGATTAAAATGTAAGTTTAAATAAATATACAAATTAAAATTGGATCTAAATCTTTAAATTATAATTACCTTGTAAAAAAATCATTATGGCAGAACAAGAAAAACAAAATCGCAATACCTTAACGTTATTGCTTTTATTACTGATTACCTCAATTGGTGTTAATATTTACCAATGGAAAACACATTCAACTGAAATTGTTGAACACGGCACCCAAGTTGATAGTTTAATGAACGCCAACGTTGAAATTGATAGGGAACTGGCAAGTGTTGGAATGGAGCTTGAAAAGTACCGCGGTATTGCCGGAAACCTTGATACTTTATTAAATGATGCCAAAGATAAAATTGCGGAGCAAGAGCAAAAAATTCGCAATATTATGGCAAGCGAGAAAGACAAATCTAAACTCAATGCAAAGTTAAAAGTTGAATTGGAAAATTTAAGAAAATTGCGTGATGAATATTTAGAGCAAATAGACAGTTTAATGGCAGAAAATCAAAAACTGAAAAACGAAAATGCTGGATTAAATTCAACAGTTACAAATTTGAATGAACAAAAGAATTTGCTTGAAGGTAAAGTGGCAACAGCTTCTCAATTAAAGGTAGAGTATGTTAAAATTGCTTCTTTCAAAAAACGCGGAAATGGAAAATATACTGAAAGTGTATTGGCTAAGCGTACCAATAAATTAGAGTCGTGCTTCACCCTTATGGATAATAAAGTTGCTGGAGCTGGCGATAAAATGATTTACCTTGTTATTTCAGAACCAACAGGTAAAACATTAATGGGCTATACCAAGGCACAGTTTACAGATGCTGATGGTAAGCAAGTAGATGCCACATCAAGTATCAAAGTTACTTATACTGGCGAAAAGCAAGACTTGTGTTTGGCCTTTGAAAACGATGAAAGGATACTTGCACCAGGAACCTATGTCATTAATGTTTACGCAGAAAATGTATTGGTTCACCAAAGCAATTACATTTTAAAGTAGGTTAAGTTGAACGAATAAAAAAGGCTGCATCACATAACGGATGCAGCCTTTTTTTATGTATTTTTAGTTGATTTTATTTTCCTATATAATGTTCCTCAATGATATTTCTATGGTGAATTTCGTGACCACATAACATAAAAGGTAATAGGCTGGTTTTGGTAACTTTGCCATTTGCTAGGCCCACTTCATTCCACATTTCCTCATCAAAGCTTTGAAAAAGTTCAATGGTACTCGCTCTTAACAAAGAAAATTCTTTCACTATGCCTAATATTTTTCGTTCGTTGGCTTTGCTAAAGCTTGCGAATAAATTTTCATCGTAGCCCCCTAATTCGTGCTTGTCTTTTCGGGCAATTCTGAGTGCCCTATAGGCAAATACTCTTTCACTATCCATCATGTGAACAAGCATTTCTAGAATGGTCCACTTGCCTGGAGCGTATGAGCTAAGGAGTGTTGCATCATCTAAAGAAGTAACTAGGTCTATGGTATCTATTAATTGTACTTGTAATTCACCCAATATGTCTTTGGTTTCGGGTACTAGGGAGATATAATTCCATTGATATGGAAGGCAATCGTTTTGGGAAGGTTTTTGTATAATCATGGTTTTTACTGCTAAGGAACAAAGTAACAATTTTTTTCCCACTTTTCAGGCACCGAAGCCTTTGGCGAAGGTGTCAAGGCGCTGAGGCACCAAGTTTTTTTGGTTAGTTTTTACTATAAAAGAACAAAGGAACAATTTTTTTTATGAAGCGCACATTTCTTCAATGAGGTTTTGGTAGGTTGGATATTGATTTATAAGTTCTGCCTTGTTGGCTAATTCAAAATCATTGAAATCGAAGCCAGGCGAAACTGTGCAGCCAGCAAGGCTAAATGAGTTTTTTACCTCACACCTTGAGCCAAACCAATTGCCAGCTTTTATCACACATTGAAAAGATTCTCCGGCTTCTATATCATTGCCCAATTTATGGGTTATTAATTTTCCGGTTTGATCCAATTCATAAATGGTAAGAGTACTTCCTGCATAAAAATGCCACATTTCATCGGAGGCAATTTTGTGGAATGCAGAATATTGCCCATGCTCCAATAAGAAGTAAATGGCCGTACTGATGTTACAATCATCTACAAAAATACTTGGCAAATGTTGTTTGGTAATTTGCATGTCGCTTCTGTAAGTCTCAATAAAGCTTCCGCCTTCAACGTGTTGGTTCAAACCAAGTTTTTCAATATAATATGCCGCGTTTTTGTTCATATAAAGTTTATTGTGTGTTAATTCTTGGTGCAAATATTATATGATGGCTGGATTAATCTATAAAATATATTTATTTTGGTTCAAATAGAAAAATAAGTGGCTGTATTTTTTAATCGATTTTTTGGGCCCTTGGACCTGGTTTGCCACGCATAAGTATTTTTGCTACTTCTTCAATTGTATTGCGGTAGTAGGCTTTTTGATCTTCTCTGCATAATTTGTAAAGCGCTTTAAAATGGAGCAAGGTAGTCTGGTCTTTTTGGGTTCTTATCTCAGCTAATTTTTGCAGGTTTTTATTTTGTATGCTGTCGATACCAATACCAATTTGTATTTCATTAAAAATGCATTTTCTAACTTGTATTTCTACTTCATCCAAAGAATCAACGCCGCTTCTATGTACCTTTTTTAATTGATGAAATTGCTCAATTTGTGCTTCATCTAAATGTAAGCCTTCCATAATTAATTTATCTGGTTTGGGAGGCATATTACCGCCTTTTCTATTTATCACCAAAAAGCCCAAAGTTCCTATGTTTACCACTAATAAAATGGTAGCCAAAATTTTCCAAAATGATTCCTTTTTCATGCTTATAATTTTATGAGTTCATTTGAACCAAAACTATATTCATTGCTTTGGTTTCCTTTATCAAGGCTCGATTGTTTTTTGTGGTTTTGTGAAAGTAGAACTATATTTAGTCCTATCAATAAAATAATACCCGCAGCGAGCCACCTAAATTGAGCAGATGCTAATTTAATTACTTTTGCTTGAGGTGTATTTATTTTCTTTACGATACTCATTTCAATGGCATCAGGAGCTTTTGCACGAGTTATACCATCAATGCTATTGAACACTTCATCCATCCATATTTCTTCCTTTTGATCCATTGCTTTCTGTATTTGACGATTTCCTGACAATAATCCTTCTACCTATTTCTAATATTTTTTAATTTTTCTCGAAGTGTTTTCTTAGCTCTTTGAACCAAACTCTCCAATGCTTTAACGCTTAACTCCATAATTTTGGCAGCTTCTGCATAAGGCAAGCTTTCAATATAGATTAAAATAAATGCTGTTTTCTGACTCTCGGGGAGTTCATCCAAAGCCTTAAATAAATACTTTGCTTGTTCTTTTCTTTCAAGTTGAATGCCTGGGTGAATAAAATCACTCTGGTCGTATTGCAATTCTCCGCTTTCTGGGTTCCACAAGCTGGTTAAAAAGGCGAATCGCTTTTTTCTATTTTTGAACCTAAGAAAATCGAGGCTTTTATTGATGGCAATGCGATAAACCCAAGTGCTAATTTGCGCTTCTTCTCTGAAGCTAGACAATTTTTGGTGAACCTCTAAAAACACATCCTGGGTAACTTCTTGGGCATCCTCTTCTGATTGTAAATAAGAAAGCACCGTATTGTATACACGGTGCTTTAGGATTTCATATAAGGCGTTAAATTCCAATAGAATTAGTGCTGGTGTTCTGGACCAAATACATTGGCTTTGTGGCCAAAATGGTGTACAAAATCGCGCATCTCATCGCTTAATTCCTTGTTGCCAGTGGCTTTTTCAAACGTATCACACATGGTTGCCAATGTTTGAAACATAAATAAATTCATCTCTTCAACATTCATGTCTTCGGTCCATAAATCAATGCGCATGGCATTTTGTTGTAAGCCATCAAAAATGCTTAACATCATTCCTTTCGCAGATTCTTTGCCTTCAAAATCTGCATCATCTGCATCCCATTCAATATTTATTGGTAAATTTTCTTTGTTTAAATGAACATCAATTCTAATTTGTGATGTTTTAGCTACTTCTTTTGATGGTGTTGTCATATGTTTTTTTAACTGATATTTTGTTTGAGTTCTAATAAAAATCGTTTTATTTCTGTGAGTTTAATTTTTACCTGTTCTAAATCTGCTGGTGCATCAGATTTTACTTTTAAGCGTTCCTTGGCACCCACTATGGTATATCCTTCCACTTTTACCAAATGGTAAATACGTTTTAAGATTGCAACATCTTCTACATGGTATTTTCTGCTGCCTCCCGCTGTTTTTCTCGGCTTCAGTTGTTTAAATTCCTTCTCCCAAAAACGTATCAAGGAAGTGCTCACCTTTAGCTGTTCTGCAACTTCGCCAATGGTAAAAAATACTTTTTCAACTTGTTCTTGATTCTCCAAAATGATGAATTATATTAGTCGAATGATTGTCCTTCGCGTGAGGCAATATCTCTAATAGCTTGGTATTCCTCTTCGGTAAGATCGTTGAAAAAGTAATTGATAGGGTTGATTTTGTTTGACCCTTTAATAACCTCGTAGTGCACGTGTGGTGCGGTAGAAGTTCCGGTTGAACCTACATAGCCAATCAATTCTCCACGTTTAACTTTTTGTCCGGGTCTAGCCTTGATCCTACTCATGTGCGCATACAAAGATGAATAGCCAAATCCATGGTAAACGATAACATGGTTGCCATAGCCATTTCCATTTTCTGCAAGGCTAACGGTGCCGTTGCCAGTAGCATAAATTGGCGTGCCTTGAGGTGCTGTAAAATCAATACCCGAATGAAATTTATGGGTTTTAAATATAGGGTGAATTCTATAACCATAACCAGAAGCCACCCTGGTTAAATCTTTGTTGCTGATTGGTTGTATGGCTGGAATACTTGCTAAGAATTCAGTTTTGTTTTTAGCAAGTTTACTCAGTTCATCAAATGATTTACTTTGAGCCGAAACTTGGATTGTAAGTTCATCTACCTTTTTGTTTAAGGCTATTAGTTCCTCCGTATTATCAAATCCTTCCAGACTTCTATACTTATCAGCACTGCCCGCCTTTCCTAATTTAATTTCAATAGGTTCAGCCTCAAAAATTGCCCTGTAAATATTGGCATCTCTATCTTTTAATTCGGCAATGGCTCTTCCTAAATCGTTGATTTTTTTATTTAGGTACCTTATTTGAACCTTATATTGTTCGTTTTCTCGTTTAAGTGCCTTCTCCTTTGGTGAATCTATAAAGCTGTAAGCCACAAATACCATGATACCACCAGCCACTGCTGAAGCCGACAAAAATCCAAATACCCTCAACACAATAGACCATATATTGGTACCTACTTTCTCAAAGTCGAGTTTATTTGGATTATAAAAGTATTTTATTTTTGCCAAGGTTTTGCTTTTTTCTATTCCCCAAAATCATTCTATTTGTAGACAATTAGGGTATTATTTTTCTTTTTTATCTTAATTGCAAAAGAAAGCGAAAATAAGTTATTCCACATAGAAGCAGAAATATTAATTTAACATACTGATTGTCAATGTCAAACTCAAGTCAAGTCCGTAAACAATTCCTAGATTTTTTTGAAAGTAAAGGTCATAAAATTGTTTCTTCTGCTCCAATAGTGGTTAAAAATGACCCAACACTCATGTTTACCAATGCCGGTATGAACCAATTTAAGGATTGGTTTTTGGGCAATGAGGAACCAAAATACAAACGTGTGGCCGATACGCAAAAATGTTTGCGTGTAAGCGGTAAGCACAATGATTTGGAAGAGGTGGGAGTAGATACCTACCACCACACCATGTTTGAAATGTTGGGCAATTGGAGCTTTGGTGATTACTTTAAAAAGGAAGCCATTGAATGGGCTTGGGAGCTTTTAACAGAAGTATATCAGTTACCTAAAGACCGCTTATATGTAACCGTTTTTGAAGGAGATGCAAAAGAAAACCTGGCATTCGACCAAGAGGCATTTGATAATTGGAACCTTTGGATCGACCCAAGCCGTATTTTAAATGGCAACAAAAAGGATAATTTCTGGGAAATGGGCGATACTGGTCCGTGCGGCCCATGCACCGAAATACACATTGATTTGCGCTCGGATGCAGAGAGAGCTGCCGTTGCCGGAAGTACTTTGGTAAACAATGACCATCCGCAGGTGATTGAAATCTGGAACAATGTGTTCATGGAATTCAACCGCAAAGCCGATGGAAGTTTAGAGAAATTGCCTGCACAACACGTAGATACGGGAATGGGTTTTGAGCGCTTGTGCCGTGCCATTGAAGCCAAAAATTCTAATTATGATACGGATGTTTTTCAACCATATATTCAGTTTTTAGCTAATAAAACGGGCAAAGAATTTGGGCGGTCTGAACCAATTGATATAGCCATGCGCGTTTTGGCAGATCATATACGTACCATCACTTTTGCTATACTAGACGGACAATTGCCATCAAATACTGGAGCAGGATATGTAATAAGGAGGATTTTGCGCAGGGCTGTTAGGTATTATTATTCGTTTTTGGATACCCGCGAACCCTTGTTGTATTTAATGGTGCCAATTGTTGGCGATTCATTTGCGGATATTTTTCCGGAGGTAAAACAGAAGCAAGATTTTATCATTCAAGTTGTAAAGGAAGAGGAATTAGGCTTTTTACGTACGCTTGAAAATGGCATCAAACGGATAGAAAGAATTACTGGAGATATTAATGGAGAAGAGGCTTTTGAGTTATTTGATACCTTTGGATTCCCTATAGATTTAACTCAATTGATTGCTAGAGAAAGAGGTTCAAGCGTTGACTTAATTAGCTTTGAGAAGAACCTACAATTACAGAAAGAACGCTCTCGCAAAGCTACTGCATTGGAAACCGATGATTGGATGGTATTGGAAGAGAACGACCAAATTCAATTTATTGGATACGATTATTTGGAGGCTGATGTTAAAATAATGCGTTACCGAAAAATTAAAAACAAAGGCAAGGAGCAGTTTCAATTGGTGTTTAACCAAACGCCATTTTATGCAGAAAGTGGTGGTCAGGTTGGCGATATTGGCGTGATAGAAAGTGCTAACGAACGCATTCAAATATTGGATACCCAAAAGGAGAACAATTTAATTGTCCATATAGTGGCTCAATTACCTGAGAATCCAAGTACAGTTTTTGTGGCTAAAGTTAATGCCACAAATAGAAAGTTAATTGAATCAAATCACTCTGCCACACATTTGTTGCATGCTGCATTGAGGAGTGTTTTAGGGACTCATGTGGAGCAAAAAGGTAGTTTGGTAAACAGTGAGTATTTGCGTTTCGATTTTTCTCATTTTAAGGGAATGAGCGAAGAAGAAATAAAAACTGTAGAAGCCATTGTGAACCAAAAAATACGCGAGAATATTGCCTTAAACGAAAGAAGGAATGTGCCCATTGAGGAAGCCAAGCAAATGGGTGCAATGGCTTTGTTTGGTGAAAAATATGGCGATTCGGTTCGAGTAATAACCTTTGATGAAAATTATAGCAGAGAGCTTTGTGGAGGAACCCATGTGAAGGCAACTGGCGAAATTGGTTTGTTTAAGTTTAGCTCTGAGGGCGCGGTGGCTGCAGGGGTGAGAAGGGTAGAGGCCATTACTTCCAATGCCGCTGAGACGTTTGTAAATGGGCAAGAAAAGATTTTGGTTCAGCTCAATGATTTATTAAAATCAAAAGACTTGGTAAAATCTGTTGAGCAATTATTAGAAGAAAAACAGCAGCTACAAAAGAAGTTAGAGGTTTTTGAAAACGAAAAAACTGCTTTGTTAAAAAAGGACTTATTATCGAAGGTAAAAGTTAGTAAAGGTTTGAACCAAATAATTGAGTTGGTAGAAATTTCTAATGCCGATCAACTAAAAAACTTATCTTTTCAACTTAAGAATGAAGTAGAAAATTTGTTTTGCGTGCTAGGTTGTGAATTAAATGATAAACCTATGCTTAGTGTTATCATCTCGGATCAGCTAGTAACTGAAAAGAAATTACACGCAGGGAATATTGTGAAGGAATTGGCCAAACACATTCAAGGCGGTGGTGGCGGTCAGCCTTTTTATGCAACAGCAGGGGGGAATAATTTAAAAGGACTACCTTTGGCAATAGAAATTGCAAAATCTTGGGTTCAATAAATTCGAAATAATTAATCTTTAGAAATGTTTTTGCATACGAATTGAAATATCGAATCAACTTTAAAATAACACATGAAAAAAATTACACTTATCCTTTTAGGATTTACACTTTTGGCAGGCACTGCTTGTAAAAAAGACAAAGACAACAGCAATTCTCCAACACCAAGCGCCAAGGTTTGTATGCTTAGCAAAGACCAAGGAAGTGATGGGTCGTACTCAAATTACACTTATAACGCACAAAATAGGTTAACTACCTCAAATAGTTTTGATGCTACTGATACCTCTAACACAAACTTGACTTACACTTATACCGGTAGTCAGGTATTGGTTTCAGATGGAGGATTAACCAATGAAACGTATTATTTAAATTCAAAAGGTTTTGGTGATAGTGCACTTTTATCTATTGCTGGAATAGCAGAATTTAGGTCTGTAAATAAATTCAATTTAAATGGTGAGGTTATCGAAAGTTTCTTTTCTGGAGAGGTGTTTGGAACAACCTTTGAAATTACAACAACCTTTGAATATATTAATGGAAACAGGGTAAAAGAAACACAAGACGATGGAACTGATGTATCTGTAACCACCTATGAATATTATACAGATAAGGTGAATTATGCCGCAAAATCTGAGGAAGCTCAAGAATTTGTGAATGCCAATAAGAATTTAGTAAAGAAAGCTACTTATGATGGTGGAAGCTTTGATTCTTATACTTATGAGTATGATGCAGACGGAAAGGTAATAAAGCAAATTACCACAAATACGGACTTAGAAGTTAGTTCAAACGTATTTACTTGGACTTGTAAATAAGTCATTCAAAATTATTTAAAAAAGTTTGTCGTGATTGGCAGACTTTTTTTTTGTAAAATTTTATAGGATATTTTCAATAATTTATATAAGTTATTTGAATAATAGGTGCTTATGAGTGTTATCAAGGAGTTTGACTATTTTATTATTGGTATGTATATTAATTTAATATTGGTATGTATATTCAAAATACACAATAGGTTATTTTTACATAATGAATAGGAGAGTCCGACTTAATTTGATGTTTCATGTTCTTTTTTCCATCCTCATCATTTCATGTAAGGAGCACAAAGGGAAAACAGACGGTACAAACGCTAATCCTATTGATAGTGCTGCAATTGCCAAAATAACTTCTGAAGTGGTATTTACAGATTACCTGCCATTGAAGGATAAACCCATAAAAATTTATTACCATGTACCTGCAAATGCCAATAAATTAACGCCAATTTTATTTGTTTTTCATGGCACTGATAGGAATGCCAAATTCAGCCGAGATTTGCTTATAGCTCATTCGGATAGGCTCAAATTTATTATTATTGCACCAGAGTTTAGTGATCAAGATTACCCAGGAGCGGATGGTTATAACTTAGGAAATATGTTTGTGGATGGGGATAATCCATCGACAAGTACAATGAAAAATGAAGAAATATGGACCTTTTCTGTAATTGAACCAATTTTTAATTTTATGAAAGTTAAAATTGGTAGTACGGTAAACAGTTTTGATATTTTTGGTCATTCAGCAGGTGGGCAATTTGCCCACAGGTATTTGCTTTTTAAGCCCAGTGCTAAGCTCAATAAACTTGTTGCAGCTGCATCTGGTTGGTACACCATGTTCGATAATAGCATCGACTTTCCATATGGTACAAAAAAGAGTTCAGCCGAGTTTTCAAGCTACAATAACCTATTTAACAAAAAGATTTTTATTATTGTAGGGGATAAGGATACTGACCCTAATTCAGCTGATTTAAGGCACAATGAAATAGTAGATAAGCAAGGATTAAATAGGTTTACAAGGGCTCAGTATTTTTATTCAAAATCTAGAGAAAAAGCAACAAAAATGGCGGGATCATATAATTGGAAATATTATTCCTTAAAGGATGTTACCCATGATTTTGCTGCTACTTCAGCCGCTGGGGTAAATTTACTTTATCAATAAAATTATAAAATAACACAATAAAATAAACCAAATCATGAAAAAAAATCTTTTACTCTTAGTTGTTTTTATTCTTTCGACCCAAATTTACGGGCAAACTACCATGGAGAATTTCTCCTATGGAACCATTACAGGCACCGCAGCTGATACCATAACCAATACAATTTTTGGTGGAAATCCAGCATTAGGTAATGCAAGGTGGAGAAAACACAGTGGTTCAACTGGACAAGTTACTTATAAAAGTACCTCTTTAACCTATACTGGTTATTCCTCTTCAGGCATTGGAGGTTCTGCTGGTTTTACTTTTTCACCAAGCAATGGTCAAGACATTAATAGATCCACAATTGCTTATAATTCGGGCAGCGTATATGTTTCGTTTTTATTAAGCATGTCGGCAAGTGGTGGTGTAGGTTCTTCTGATTCCTATTTCTTCCACCTAATGGATACCAGTTTTATGACTGCTTTTAGGGGCAGGGTTTTTATTAAAGACGGAAGTTTAGCAAATACTTTTAAAATTGGTTTAGGTAAATCAGCAACTTCAACAGCTCCATACACAACGGCCGATTACCCATTAAATACGCCAGTTTTGGTAGTTATTAAATATAGTTTTCACCCAACTTTGCTTGATACTATTTATGGTTATGTATTTACTAGCGGTGTTCCAGCTGTTGAACCATCTGTTCCAAATTTAGTTGTAACTGATGTTTCTGCTGGAGATTTAGCTGTTCTTAATGCTATCGCTATCAGACAACATACAAGTGGTAGTACAATGGCTGGAACCATTGATGGAATCAGAATTTCAAACTCTTGGGCAAATGGTGTTTTGCCTGTTAAATTGGGTGATTTTAGCGCGCATATCAATGCAGCCACTCAGTCAACCACATTGGCTTGGAATACATCCTCAGAATTAAACAACAGCGGATTTGAAATAGAAAGAAGTATTGATGGAGAGAATTTTGAAAATATTGGATTTGTGAAAGGGGCAGGAAATTCTAACACAGCTCGTAACTACAAGTTTGAATTCAATAGCGATGAATCTGCATTTTACAGATTAAAGCAAGTTGATTTTGATGGCAACTCTGAATATTCTTCAGTTATTGCAACTACAAATCAAATAACCGATGCAGTTTTAACTCCAAATCCTTTCAATAACATCATTCAATTGAGTTCTGAAAGTACTATTCAAAAGGCTGAAATAGTTGATTTAATGGGTAAAGTAGTTTTAACTGAAACTATTAACAGTAACTCAGCTACTCTTAACGCAAATGAGTTGTTAAATGGAATATATTTTATTAAAGTATACCAAGGAGAAACCATCTCAACTAAGAGAATTATAAAGACTAATTAATCTATTTATTAGGTATAAAAAAACCGGCTAGCATTTGCTAGTCGGTTTTTTTATGCTTCATCCACGGCCGATTGGTTCAAACCGAAAAATATTTGCTTAGAATATTATTTGAACATAAAAGGTGCCTAATACCGATGATTTAGAATCATAATTTATTTGTGTAATAGCTGCATTGATTTTTATGTTGTTTTCGTTTACATATTTGGTAAGTCCTAAGGTAATTTCATTTCTATCCTTAACTATAGAATTGTTGTTAGATTTAAACTCGGGTGCAACTGCGGCATAACGAAAATCTATACCATATTTTTTATTGAATACATAGCCTAATTGCGTATTAATTCCATTTCCTAAAGCTAATAACTGACTAATTTCTGTGGGTTTCAATTCGTCTATTGCCGTTTCATCAAAATAGGTGCCTTCCATAACCTTTGCAGTGGCAATGGCATATTCGCTTAAAAATGAAAATCCATTGTATTTGAATAATACATCGTAATATAATTTTCTATAATCAGGTAATTGATTTTTGCCTTTGCTATCATAAACCAAAAAAGTGCCATGACCTTCACCGTTACTTTCACTTGCGCCTTTGTTATAACTACCTGCAACACCTAATGCTAATTTAGGTTTGTTTTCTTTTTTAATGTCGGCAATCTGCATATTGTTTCCCTCACTAAAATTACCAAAAGGATAAATATCTAACCTTCCACCATACTTAAGTCCGCCTATGTCATAATCCAAGCCATTTAAGCCAAATGAGTTTCTCCCATCACCAGAGGTAATAGCAGCTTGAGGAACAAATAAAATATTTCCAAGATTAAAATTTGATGCTACAAATAAACCAAATTCCCTTCCCAAGGAGCTGTATTGTGTGCTCAATAAACTCCTATCAATAAACTGCAATTGTGGCTCCATAATAGCCATTTCTTTATTGTTGGTAAAGGTTAATTGTTGGCCAAATGTAAATTTTAAATTTTCAATAGGTGCATAAGAAACCCACGCATCAAGCAGGGGAGTAACTAGGCTAAAATCGGTTTGAACCAAAAAAGCTATTTTCTCCTTTACGGCTTTACCTCCAAAATTAAAAAAGGTACGTCTTGAGTTTAAATAATAGTTAGGATCGTTGCTTGAATCTTTTTGATAACCTACAAATGGTTGAATCATTCCGCCAATCTTAAATTGATAGTCACCATTGTTAAATTTAAAATTAAGTCCTTGTCCCATTTCAAATGACGGCACAGAGCTTTTACTCCTTGTATAAGTAGAGTCTTGGGCATTTAGGTTAATTGCAAACAGCAATACTGCAGCTGTAACCATGTGTTTTAAACTAGTATAATTTTTCATTTTTTAAATATCTATAGATTGGAAGAATAGCATCTTTATTTGCTGGTAAAACACCAAAATTTACAAAGCTATTTGGTGCATCTGGTTCTAGAACCTCAATGGCTAAATTTGCATTTTCTTGAGATAGGTATACAATAAATGTTCCCTTCTCAAAATTCATTGTTTTAGTTTGTACGTCGGCTTTAATTTTTTGTTGGTATACTCCTTCCTCCATTTCTTCATCCTCACTTACTTCTTTAATGGAGTAGTATTCTACCTCAATATTTCTATTGTTAGCTAGGTTTTCAAGTGAAATTCCTAGGATTTTTAATTTTTCTATAATTATATTTTGATTGGGATCAATGAGATAAGCAATAGGTCTGGCTCTTGTTAAAACAGGAGTAGATTTGGAGGCGTTTCTAATCTCTACCTCAATATTAATTTCATTGGTAGTTTCTACATCAATAAATTTTAAGGGCTGAACCGAAATTTCTTTTTTACATTTAATATATGCCAATTGATTTTCGTTAGGATCAAACTTTAAAACATTTTTGACTTCATTTACATTTTCATAAGCTGTTTTTAAATAGGAAATTCCCACTAAAAATGTAGAATAAATTCTACGCTTAAAAGAGGTTCTTCCCAAGCCAACACCTCTAATTTCTATTAAACTAGAAACTGTATTTGCCAATGCGTAGGAGGTAGCACTAGACCTGGCACTTAGGGATCCTTGATTAAAATGGATGTCGCCTAAATCTTTTTCTGAGGTAATATATTCCCTTTGTGTTATCCCAACTTTTTCAAGTTCTAATTCAGCATTTCTAACAAACTTTTCATTTGTAAATTTCCTTAATTTTTCGGGAACATTTAGATTGCCAGAACTCATAAACATTACATCATACCTCGATGCTACTCCAAGTGTGCTTAATTGGGAATATTCTTTTCTAAATGGTCTATATTCATGAAAATCAACTCCAACATCTGGATTGTAATTACTAAAAGCTTGTTTTAAAATGACGCTTTCTTTAACCAATAATTTGGTTTGATCCCTGTTTAAATCAAGTCCGTTAGCAGCATACCTGTTTTGTTTTTCGTACCCATCAATATTGGCCATCGGAATAATGGTTAATTCAATTCTATTCAATAAATACGTATAATTTGAATCATTTAACATTCTATCTAATAAGTACAAAATGCCTTCGGTACTAGCCATTTCATCGCCATGTAGCCCCGCTTGGAACCAAACTTTCAACTTGTTTTCATTGCTTTTCTTGTTAAGGGTTACCATTGGAATAGCTTTCCCTTTTTGACTTTCACCAATGTATTGAATGGTCACCAAATCTGAGTGTTTTGATTTAAGGGCATTTAAAAATTGAATAAGTTCTTCATGATTAGTGAATCCTTTTTCTTTCTTAAAAGCCGGAGTATTGATTTCAATTTCTACCTCTGGAAAGTACTTAGCAGTTATTGCTTTTGGTTGTGGGTTAAAGTCTTGGATAAAGCTCATTAACACCAAACTGAAAATAATGAATAGGTAATTTTTCATATTGGAGTTAAAATGAAATTGTTGCCATAATGTTTCCAATCCATTCATTGTTATTTATTGCGCTGCCAAATATATCCAGGCTACCAGGGGCCAATTCTGCATAAGTAAGCGAGGCTTGAATTTTAAAACCATAACCTCTGCTAATGTATTTTGATAAGCCCAAAGTATAATAATTAGGTCTATTGTAATAAATTGGGTTATTCATAAATGAATTTTTATCTGCATCTAAGTGGGTATATCGGGCATCAATAGATACTTGGTTTTTAAGAATATAACCCGCTTGAATGTTATAACCTTTTCCAAGCATCATTCTACCCTTCACATAACTATCTACATCTTGCACTCCATTTACTAAAAAGCTATTGGAGGTTGTTCCATCATTTCTTACCCTTGTTGTAATAGCAGAAGGTACGTTAGCCTTACTTTGAACATATTCACCCAACAAACTAAAACCTCTGTATTTAAATAAAAAATCGATTCCAAATTTTGAATAATCAGGTAAACTTTCGTTTTGTGCACTATCAAGATACAGAATGGCACCAGCCGCTTCACCTCTTCTGCTACTTACCCCTTTGTTCATACTATAGGTAAATCCAATTACTAATTTAGGCGTTCGCTCCCTCACAATATCCGCTTCCCTAAATTGCCCCATATTGGTAAATTTTCCAAAAGTTAAAATATCTAGTCTGCCTCCATATTTAAAGCCACCATAATTTCTTTTGAATGTATTTTGACCATCTCCATTAGTAAGAGAAACCGTAGGTTTAAAAATTAAATTATTGGTTGCCTTGTGCTCAGTTGAAATAAATATGCCAAATTCTCTGGCAACAGCAAATGCAGAAGTTACTCTGCTTCTTTCAGGTAATTGTAAATAATTGGAGTTGATTAACATCTCCCTGTTTTCTGTTTGGTTAGAGGTTTGGCCAAATTTTATTTTTAAGTTTGGTAAAGGATTATAGGAAACCCAAGCATCAAATAAAGCTAAACTTGTTTCATCACCAATTTCTGCTGTTCCACTAAGGTCGACCTGAAACCTATATTCTAATTTATACTTTGGCAAATCTCCCTCAAATCTAATACGCAGCCTTCTCATTCTAAATCTGTAGTAGGTGTCGGTGTTTGAATCAGCGGCATATTTTTTAATTTCCATAGAAGGTTGAATATATCCGCTTAAGGTGTAAAGGGATTTATTGTTTCCAGAGAAGTTAAGTCCTTCACCAAACGTGTATTTGTTTAATACAGGGTTTTGTGAAGCCCCTATAAAACCTATAGAAATTAAACAAAGTATTAGGAGTAATTTTTTATTCATAATAGAGTTATTCAAAATGGCCTTTAACAATAACTTGTGAGTCATTCATCATTTGCTTGCCTTTGGCAAACACATCGGTTAAATTAAAATCCTGGTCTAGGCAGCAGAAATCGGCATCGGTACCTACAGCAATAATACCTTTATTTTTTAGTCCTAAATTGGTTGCAGGATTTTTTGTTATCAGCTTAATAGCATCTTCAATTTTAACATCTTTGGTATTAATTAGCTCCTTAACTTGCAAGTAATTTTGGTCAATCACGGCTCTTCTGAACCCAATTAAATTCCCATTTTCATCAAGTTTATCAAGCCCAGCATTTCCATCACTACTAAAAGTCATTTTGTCTATTGATACACCTTTTTCTAAGGCATACAGAACAGATTTGTAGGGCTCAGTATATTTGGATGCGCCAGTTGTTAAATCTATCATTCCGCCTAGTTTGGCAAATTCAATTGCCTGTTCAAAAAGCTCCTTGGTTCTTCCTACATGAGTAGGAGAGATATTTGCTATTGGAAATTCATGTTCGTTCACCAATTTAAAAAGAATGTCCATTTTAATTTTTTGATTGCCTAAATGAATATGTAAAATTCCCTTTTTATTGGCAATCATTCCCCCAACTTTAACTTGTCTTAAAATTCTTAACAAATCAAGTTCGGTAGCATATGACGACCTAAAATCACTAATGGCAATTTTACAACCTAAAACAGGTTCAATAAAAATCATGTCGTCTTGAACCGAGCCTGTTATATGAACAGGATCTAAACCATAATAGCCAGTGAACATATAGGCAGTAATTCCTTCACTCTCGAGTGCCTTTGTTTTAGCATATAAACTCTTGATACTTCTTGATGCTCCATCAGTACCTAGCAATCCAACTACTGTAGTTGAGCCGCAAGCAATGAGGCTAGATAAATTGATTTCAGGCGTCATTGATCCAAAGCCATGTTTTCCACCAGCACCAATAATATGGATATGCTGGTCGATAAAGCCCGGTGTAACTATTTTTTCATTGGCATCCCAAATTATACAATCAGAAGTTGGCTGAAAAATAGCATCCTCTATTGCTAAAATTTTTCCTGCTCCAGTAAGAATATCTTTCTTTCCCAGAAAATTAGGCGCATAAACACTTGCGTTTTTAATTAAAAGCATAATCCAAAATGATAAATTAGTAAGGTAATTAAAACAGAAAGAACTGGAATCAAGTTTCTTTTTACAATTTCCATTACGGGCACACCTGCAACATTTGCAGTGGCAATTAAAACTCCTGCAATAGGACTAATAGCCCTTCCCATAGAAGCAGATAAGTTCATTGGTAATAATATGGATGTACTTGGAACACCAAATTTTGCAGCCACATTTGGGATAAGCGGACCAAATGCAAAAAATGCTGCATTGCCACTACCCATTAATAAGGCAGCTAAGAAAATCATAATAGTCATGATAATACCAATCCCAACTGCACCAAAGCCTATGTTTTGAGAAATTGAAATTAGTCCGTCCATAAAGCCCATGGAGATTAATCCGTTCGCAAAAATCTCTGCAACAATAATTAGGGTTACAACCGATTTAAAGATATCACCCATACCATCTAAAAATACTTTGAAAGAAGAAAATACTGCTTTTATGTTTTTTGTTCTTATGAGTTCAAAGAGCATACCTACAAACAAACTAAATAGCATGGCTGTGGTTGTTTCAACTTTTAATTTAATAGGAAACAAAGTAAAGACTCCAGAAAAGGAGAGAAGCAAAATCAAGGGTAAAATAGGCAGTAAGGCATAGATCCAATGCGCTTCATTACTAGTTTTCTCAATACTCTTTACAACTATTGGCATTAACTTGTCTTTCTCATTGTAGTACCTGTTAACAAAAAAATAGGAAACCATTAAAACCACATTTAAGATAATGGCAATAGGAATTTGGGAGTAAAGAAAATAGGGCAATGTTTCAATTTGAGCAATTTGAACAGCCGAGGCTGTAATCACCGATGAGGGACCAATACAAAAAGAGGTACAACCTGTAATGATAGAAACCGCTGCAAGTCTGCTTACCCCTAAATTTACAAGAATAGGGAAAACGGAAGCCATTAATAACAATCCAAAACCTGCGGCAGAAGGCACGCAAATAAAAATGAGTTGCCCAATGGGAATAATTGCCACAGCTGCAAAATTTGGATACTTTTTCAAAATACCTAAGGGTTTTAATGCTACTCTAACCAAGGCTTCCGAGGCACCAATTTTATCCATGTAAGCCACAAAACCACCAATGGTCATGATCATTAATCCAACACCAGCATTGGTATTTGAAAATTGATTTATAATGTAATCTAGGATTTTGAATAGGCCCTTTTCAGTTACTTGTCCTTGAGGAGTTACATTGTTATTTACACTGCTTGATAATAATAGCAAAGCAATTCCTGCAATGAGCAATACTGTTTGTGGGAAATACTCTTTTAATAATAATCTAGCAACAATTGCAATTACCCCAATAGAGATGATTAAACCTAAATATTGTATCATATTGAAGTTATTAATTAAAACGGACTAGCCGCCGCATCAGATTTTGTTCCAGGGGAGAATTTGGTAGTAGTTACTTTACTATGTTGCTCAAAGCCTCCGGTGATATCAGGGCTTCGGGTATATGACTCATTTGGGTTATCTGATAGAGGGGTGATGTCGTATGATATCACCACATAGCCCGAGCTATCTTGAATGGTTAAAATGTCACCAGCATTGTTTAGGTTTAAATCGCCAGAAGTAGATTTTTGAACCAAAGCACCACCAAAAGTACCAGTTGGGTTTCCTCCTCCAAAAATAACCAATGCTTTTTTGGGTTGTAATATAGTTCCGCTTGGTATGGTATGGTTAGGAGTTCCTGAGCTTAAACCACCAGCGTCAAAAACTTTAAAACCGCTTAAATCAATTGCCGCATTCGAATTGTTTATCAATTCAATAAACTCATCTGCGGCTTGGGCATATACGCCATCGCCATTTGCATCTCCCTCTAAAGCCGTATTGGATGGGTCGTACAAGATTTCATTTAAAATAATATTTGCGGTTGCAGGAACATCATCATCTTCAATGGTTATTTCAATAGATTGATTGCCATCTTCAATTCCGTTTATAATAGAATCAATGGTAATTTTAATAATTTCGTTACCTTCTTTTAGGGTGTCTTGATTAGCAAGTAGAGTAGAGGAATTGGAAACACTTCCTGCAGGTATTGTGATACTTAAATTTGAGCTGTAATCAGTGTTTAGGGTTGCAGTACCAGCATAGGCAAATTTTACTGTTACATCAATATTGGTTACCTGTGAAAGAGTTACAGAAATTTGGGCTGAACCTCCGCTTTCAGAAATGCTTGAATTGTCGACTGATAAAGTAACCAAGCTTCCTGTATTTGGAATTACTTTAGGTTTAACATCATCTGTTTTACAAGCACCAACAAGCATTCCGATTACAATGGCGGGTAAAATTAGGTTATATATTTTCATGATATTTTGTTTGTGAATCTTTAGTTTTTGATGAACTTGTAGCTACTTAAATATTCATCTATTTTAAATTCAATAAAGTATGCACCAGTAGAAAGCTCGCTCAGGTTAATTTGATTTTTTGAAACTTTTTCATTCAAGATTAGTTTTCCATCAATAGAATAAATTTTGAATTCGTTGATAGTTTCAACAGATTCTATATATAAAATATTTTCAATTGGGTTAGGATATATTTTAACCGAAACTTTATTCAATTCGGCAATTGAATTAGCCTGCCCTGTTATGGTAATTTTCTTGGTTCCAAATATGCCACTGCCATCTAAAGCCGTTGCTTTTACATTTACCTCGCCATTTGCCTTTGCAGTTAAAATGCCAAAGGTATTAATAGTGGCTAAGCTAGTATTGTCAACCGACCAAGAAATAGATTTGTTGCCGGCATTAGCAGGTAATACAGTTTCAATCATTTTTAAGGTACCTGCATTTTGAGTTATAGTTGAAACGTTTCCTTCTCCTTCCACTATTATGGAACTTATTTTAATAGCCGCGCATATTGGATAAATGCATTTAGAATTATAAGTAGTTGTGCTACTATCGGTGCAATTAATTCCTCCATAGGTCCAAACACCTGAATTATTTTTATAGGCCCATGAACCCGTATATTCCCATGGTTTGCCTAGTCCGTCTTGGTTAGCATCCCCAAAAGTTTCAACAATATCGCCTACTTTAAAAAGTTCAACTGCATCATTTCCATTTTGGTTAATTATTCCTATTGAGTCAATCAAAACCAAATTAAATGAGGTCCAACAGCTACTCAAATAAGCAGCCATACCAGCACTATCCCTTACTACCAAAATATGGTTACCTGCTGGCACCGAAATTCTTGGGAACCTATATTCTTGGCCATCACTTCCTCCTCCATTGTTTGCCACGCCCAAGCCATAAATACTTAAGTTTGGAATAATAGAATCGTTTACTAAATGAATGGATTTACCTGAATTACCTAATAATGGTGTTTTAAAATCTGTTACTCCCTTTAAACTCAAATTACCAGAACAACTGGTGCACGATTCAAAACAAACAGTATTCAATGTGCTATCTTTTTTAATTATACCGTAACGTGTATTTATTGTGCCATTCGATTTAGTGCAGGCGTTGGCAAGAACGAAATTTTCTTGAATGTAGTTACTACCAGATTTTAATTTGAATAAATACTCAATAGAATCTACAGACAAAGGAATGGTAATTTCCCATAAACCATCTCGGTTATTGTCATACATAGGATTGCAATTATTGCAATATTGATTAAAGATTCCACTTACAAATACACTATCAAAGTTTCCTGGATATTTGTTAAGGTCTACTTTAAAGGTAACTTGTTTCGCCAAGCCTATTGAAAACGGACTACCATCTAATTTTGTACCAGGCGAAAATTTGCGAGGGTTTAGTGAGGCATGTTGTACAAATGCACCGGTAAAGTCTGGGGAGCGGGTATAAGACTCGTCTGGGTTATTAGAAAGGGCATCCGAATCAAAAAATAATATGGTTTTTCCTAAACTATCTCTAATGGCAATTTTTTCTAAAGTATTACCAAAACTTAAACCAGAAACGCCAGTATCAGCCAATACTATTGCCCCACCAAAACCACCCACAGGAGTTCCTCCACCGAAAATTACCAAAGCACCATTTGCTGGGATGATAATACCCATTGGAATTTTGTATACCATTGTTCCTATTAAAGTATCATCCCATATTTGAAATCCACTTACATTGAGGCTAGAGGTTCCATAGTTTAACAATTCAATGAATTCATCTTCAGTTTGGCCATAAACGCCATTTCCATTTGCATCTCCTGCTAAGCCTATGTTTGATGGATCGTACAAAACTTCATTGATAATAAGTTGAGCCCTTAAATTTCCTCCAAAAATGAATGACAACAGGAATAGGATGACAAGTTTTTTCATTTTAATATGAATTTAGTTTTAAAATAAGTTCTAAATATTACCTCAAATTAATAGTTGAAAAAGCTATATTTGGCATACCAATTATTTAATTAAAAGAATACCAATTATGTCGGTTTTGCTAAAAAAAATTGTGGACGACTACAACAAGAATGTTGTAAATTCAAAGCTCTCAAAGGGCGAAAAGTTGTATATCAAGGTTTACAAGATGTTGTACAAAATGATTATCAAAACAGAGATTCCAGATAATTATACATTGCCTCCAACAAGAACATTGGCTCAGGCTTTAGGCATTTCAAGAAGCACGGTTATAAAAGCCTATGACATTCTAGTTTTAGATGGTTTGCTTATTTCTAAAAGAAATTCTGGTTACCAATTAAAGCCAATTGCACCTAGACCAATTATAGTTCCTCAAAGCAATGAAATTGATTACCAACAGTTATCTGAGATTGGAAAATCGTTTTTGGATTTAGGTAATTTCAATGTTTCGAACAGTGCCGAAAATTTAGCGTTTAGTCCGGGTTTGCCTCCATTAGATATATTTCCAATTTCACAATGGAAGAATTTAACCAATATGTATTGGAAGGAGGTTGAGTTTTCAAATTTATCGTATTCGCCATCATCAGGTTTAGAAAAATTGAAATTAAACATTTCAAATTATCTCAATCTCACTAGAAATATTAATTGTGAACCAAGCCAAGTTTTTATTGTTTCGGGATCTATGCAATCCTTGTTTATTTTGAGTAGTATCTTGTTAAATCCCCGTGATAATGTAATTCTTGAAAATCCAACATTTCCTAATGTTCATGCAGTTTTTAAAGGATTAATGGCAAATATTTTGGGAGTTCCAATTGATAAAAAGGGGATAAGTGTTGATTTTATGCGACAATCAAAACTAGCATCTAAATTGATTCATGTAACCCCTTCTTGTCATTATCCGATGGGTGTTAAAATGCCTTTGGATAGAAGGCTCGATTTATTGCAGTATGCTGAGGAGAACCAAAGCTACATAATTGAAAATGATTATGAACATGAGCTCAATAATTGGGACAATAAGCTACCTTCCTTGTTTAGCCTCGACCAACGGCAAAAGACCATTTACCTTGGTACCTTTAATCGCATCCTGCACCCATCGTTGAGAATAGGCTATATTATTGTTCCACATAACTTAAGGCTACCATTTGAGTTAATGGTGAAACATTCCCATCGATTTGTTTCTCCTTCAATTCAATACGTTTTGAACCAATTTATTGAAAAAAAAGTACTGCATGTACACCTCGATAATTTAATAACAATAACCAAAGAGAGAAAGTTGTTTTTTGAGGAGCAATTCAATCAAATTTTAAAAGGATTTGGGTTTAATCTCATTCATAGCGACACATTAAGTCTTCAATCCTTGGTTATGATTAAATCTAGTATCGTCGACAAAGAAATTGTAAGTTTATTGAGTAAAAATAATATTAGTGTTCATTCCTTTAATAAGTCGTTTACTAATAACTCCACTGAGCAAGGTTTAATTTTTGGTCATTGTTCTATTGCCAAGCCTATTATCAAAAATAAGTTAATAAGAATTAATACAATCCTTCAAGAATTTCAAAGTAATCAAAAGAAAAGTTTAAAATAGAAAATGTTATTTTATGGAATATTAGGGTAACCGTGTTTGTTCATTTAAATAATTCTCAATTCTGAAAAGCCAGCCTTGCGGGGCAGTTTTATGAGCATTAGCGACTTCTTCCAGTAATTAACAGCTGGCTTTGCATCTTATTTTGCAGGCACACTTTTTCCCAAAATGCCCGATGGCACCTTTCAAGGATAGAATGTTGTGAGTTATTTTGCAATAGGGTTTGCCATTTGTACCATTTTTGTAGAACGCCAATTAAGGTTGTTTGAACGGAAGCCCTAAAAAAGTATAATAGTTGATTTCTATTTAAACCATATATTCGTAATATAATTTGTTAAATTATGAAAAACATGTATCACTTTTTTACCTTCCAATTTTTCCTTTTAATTTCTATAAGCTCAGGTTGGTCGCAAACTGCCGTAGATTTTAATGTGTTAGATTGTGGTGGTGTTAATCGCCATTTATATACTGAGTTAGATGCCGGAAAAATAGTTGTTATGTCTATGGTTCACCCATGTGGATCATGCGTATCTCCTACAAAAAGTGCTATTGATGTGGTGAATAGTTTTGCTACTTCAAATCCTGGAAGGGTTTTGTTTTATTTAACAGATGATGATGGAGGAACGAATTGTACCTCTTTGAGCAGTTGGGCAAATCAATATGCCATTTCGGGAGTTCCTATTATTTCAAATACAAGCGTAAAACAATCTGATTTTGGGGGCAGTGGAATGCCAAAAATTGTTATGATAGCAGGTGCTTCCCATTCTGTATTATTTATGCAAGACAATGGTTTAAATGCAGTCAATCTTCGTAATGCAATTTCAAGTGCATTAGCCGCAAACGGTATAGAAGAAAAGTTATCACCTTCCGATATTACTGTTTACCCTAATCCTTTAAGCAACCAACTAAATATTGGTTTGAACCTAAAAAAATCAACAATTGTTTGTATTCAACTTTTTGATATATTGGGTGTAAATGTGATGCAACTTAATGGACAAGAAATTAAGAGTGGTGGTGATGTTATAAGCCTGAATATATCGCAATTGAGCCAAGGATATTATTTTGTGAAAGTATTGGTAAATAGTCAGGTTTCTATTACAAAAATTAGCCATGTAAAGGATTTGGCGATTTAATTATTTTACCGAGATACAACGTTTATGAAAAGAGTAATGCAAAAAGGCATTTTGAGCTTACATTAGGTTTGGGCATTAAAATTCTATTGGGAAACGCCCACGATTCAACCCCTGTGTATATTAATCCTAGCAACGGTAATACCATTCAAATTATTTCGCCACCCACAGTTCAAACCACTACAGGATCAAATGATTTTATTTTTTATGGTTTTGCTTTACAGGAGTTTAAAAAAGCAAAGTTAAAGGTTTTCATAAGTGGCACTTATATGCACAAAGGTTATAACGCCTTGGGGGAGAAGTTTGGCGATTTTCTTGGAATCGGTTTGTTTGCGAGCAAAACCTATTTTAAGAAATTAGTATTAACCGGGCAATTAAGGTATGAGCATTTTGGGAAAATGCTGTTAAGTCCAAATGTAGATTTTATTGCCCAAGGAATTTCTGTGGAGCCAGAATCTACCGGTGGCTCTAAAATATCCTTTGTGCCTCAAGTTACCTATTCAATAAAGTCGGTTACCTTTTATGGAATGTATGATTTGCCTTTGTATCAATACATGAATGGCTTACAAATTGCAAATAAAAATCTCCTAACTTTTGGCGTAAATATTCGGTTCAAACCGAAGAAATTTGTATTTAATGAAAGTGGTAAGTAGGATATGATTTAATCTTCTTTCCCCCAATTCTCCATTTCTTCCTTCGACCATAATTCTGGGAAGTAAATTCTTCTTTGGAATTGTGGATGGAGGTATTTTTCCCAATGGCTACCGCCTGTTGCGGTTTTAACTTCGCCTTTTGATTTTAAGTAGGTTCTGGCGGTTTCTAGGTGCACCATTGGCCAATCTATGTTGTATTTTTTATCAAAGGCTCTCAATGCCGCAATTAAATTTTCTTGTCCGGTTTGATCCAAACTTTTAAGCATGGTTTTGTACTTTTGATTCAGGTTTTTATCCTTCATGTTTTCGGCAGTTTGAATAAAACTTCCTAGGTATTTAGTTTCAAAATCTGTGAGGGTTTTATTTTTCTTTTTAGCCTCTCTGTTATAACCAGCTTCTTGCCAATAAACAAAATCAAATTTTTCGGCAAGGGTATTTTCTGTTGTTAGGTTCTTTCTAAAATGTTCGTGTATCAATAAATCAACATCGGTACACATTAGTTCAATAAACCTGAATTGAGCCGATTGAAAGCCGCTGGCAGGGGAGAGGCTCAACCTAAATTGGTTGTAATCTTCGTAACTCATGCCTTGGTTCATAATGCTAAATGAACTGCTCAATAAATCTGTATACCTAACCATGCGGTATAATTTTTCAACAAATAACCTTGGTTCCATTTCTGTTAAACACAGTTGATCTAACTCATGCCTTATTAATTTCAATACCAATTCTGTGATTTGATGGTACATGATAAAAATAGTTTCATCTTTAAAATCAGTTCTGGGATTTTGTAGGGATAGCAGCGTATCTACTTGTATATATTCCCAATAATTGATGGCTCTGTTATGCTTCAACCCTCTTAAATAATTTTCAGGATCTTGTCCATTGGCCTGTAATTTAGCTTTGATATCATTGATCAGGCTTTCCATTTGCTCCATATTGTGTAGGTCTTATTAATTGCTAATTTCAACAAATTAAATTAAAATTTCTAGTATTTCACCATAGCTTTTGATATTGCGTATTTTCTTTCAATCGTTTCTTACCTCCATTAAATTATCTTGGATTGAACAAAGGTGGTAATTTGCTTTACTTTGGTCTTAAACTTTGTTTAGCATTTTAACCTATCAACTATTTATAGTTATTATTTTTCTGTTCTTTTTTTAATAGTAGTATTCCCACTTTTGGTTTCCTCAATGGTAATTTCTTTGCCATCCTTTTTAATAACTTTTTTAGTTTTTATAGAATTACCATTGCCATCGTCGGAAATTTTAATTTCCATGTTCACATTATTGTCGCCATCTTTCATATTTAGGTCAAAATTGGCTTCCTCTTCCATGCTTTCTTCCTCATCTGCTAGTTTGTCGTCTTCTGCCAAGCAATTCATACAAATAAGTTCTCCATTTACAAATTGATAAAAATCACCATCTGCCTCATTTATATTCTCATCATCCAAAATGTCTTTTACATTCATATCAATGTTGATCATTTTTTTCTCAGGAACATATAAGGTAACCTCAACTTCTTGCCAGCTAAATTGCTTGTCTTTATTTAAACTAAAGTAAGAAGGGATAATTATTTTATTACCTATTATCTCCGGCGCATAAATGATCATATCTATTTTACTTTCAGCATCCAATTGGTTGCTACCATTCGATCTTCTAACCACCTTTAACGTAACACTATCCGATTTACTTTGTTTTATTTTTATGTTGTCTAACTCCAAATAAAACTGGTCTTTACCCATCAATATTCCTTTGTCTTGAAACACCATTTCCATATCATTTTCAAGACCATTGTTTTCTCCATTGTTAAAAGGCATTTCAATACCTTCTAAATAGAGTGTGTCTGGTGCAGCTATTTTATTTACGCTAAGTGTAGATTCTTTTTTACTTATACTCGCCGCAAAACTAATACCCGAATAGGTTAAACAAGCAACGCCTATTAAGAAGAAACCAAGGATGGTAAAAGCCCAAGTTTTATTAATCATTTTTGCATTAAAAAGCGACCTAATAACAATTAATAACAAGCCAATAATTGGGGTGATAATGGTTAATAAAACACCAAGTTTAGCAGCATATATGATGCTTTTGTCTTTAACAGTAAATGCAATCAATTCATTGATAAAGTTGGTTTGACCCAAATTAAAAAATACCGCAATCATGGCTACACTTATTCCAATAACAAGAGAAAACAATACTAAGGCAAATAGGCCGCCGAATAGCTTAATGGCACCTTTAATAATTTTGCCCAATACGTTACTACCATGCTGAGCAAAATTGTTCATTTTATTTGAACCTTGGTTTTGCATTACTTCTTTTTCAATACTCCTAATGTCAACGGATTCACCTCTCATTAAAAGTTTATCGCTAGCTGATACAGCCTTTGGAACAATGATCCACAGGATAATGTATAGCCAAAAACCAGTTCCAAAAAGGAAAACTGAAACCACAAATCCTAAACGAATCCACGTTCTATCAATTCCAAAATAGCTAGCTAATCCTGCAGAAATACCACCAATCATGCGACTTTCAGCATCTCTAAATAAACGCTTGGTTTTGTTCAAACGCTGCAATCTCATGTATTCAGCTTCCTCACCTTTGGCTTCGGGTAGGATCACCCATAAAACCAAATATAGTAAAACGCCACTGCCATATAATACCATCATGATGACAAAAAATACACGCACCATTACCGGGTCAACATCAAAAAAGGACGCGATGCCAGAACATACACCACCTAAATTTTGATCGCTTGGGCTCCTTCTTAATCTGCGATGAGCAGGATTTTGAATTTTTGATTCAAGAGGCTTGGCATGTGTTTCACCATGTTCAACCATTTGTTTAATATTGCCCAAAGTTTGTGTAACTTCATCTACATCTTTTGTAAATAGCGTTGTTCGGTTCGAACCTAATTTTTGACCAAACAATTCCGCCATTCTTCCTTCTATATCTTGAACCACTTCGGCATTGCTGTTAAAATGCGCATGCATGTTATCAAGGTATGTTTTAAGTTGCAGGTAGGCTTGTTCTTCAATAGTGAAAAGAACACCGGCTAAGTGAATTTGAAATACTTTTTCCATGGTTATTGTTGATTGATTGTTTTTTTAGTTGTGTGATTTACTGCCTCCGCCAATTCGTTCCAGGTAGCTTCTAATTCGGTCATGATTAATTTTCCTTCCTCTGTTAATTGATAATATTTTCTGGGTGGACCACTTTTGCTTTCCACCCAATTGTAGCTTAAAAGGTTGTCGTTTTTTAACCTACTCAATAAAGGGTATAAAGTTCCTTCCACTACTAGTAATTTAGCCTCCTTCATTTCATCAATAATATCGCTTGCATAAGCTTCGCCTCTGCTGATGATAGATAGAATGCAATATTCTAAAATACCCTTCTTCATTTGTGCTTTACTATTTTCAATATCCATAATTATTATATTACTAGGTTCAAAGTATGGCACAAAACTATACATAAATCAGTACTATGTAACACATAATACTATATAAAATTATAAAGTATTGTAAATCAATTATTAAAAATAATTCAGAATTAAGAATTCAGAATTTTGAATTAAATGTTTTGCCTTTGCACTATGATCAATAGAATAGTTAGAATGAGTTTTGAACCAGAAAAGGTACCTGATTTCCTGTTACTTTTCGACGAGGTAAAAAATAAAATCGCCAATTCGGAGGGATGCGAAGGTCTAACTTTATTGCGTGATTCGGAGGAAACAAACGTTTTGTTTACCCATAGTTTTTGGACCAATGAGGCTTGCTTAAATAAGTACCGATTTTCACCACTTTTTAAAGATACTTGGGCCCGCACCAAAGTCTTGTTTAACAACAAACCTATGGCTTGGAGTTTATTGGTAGAAGATCTTGTAAAATAAGTTGTGAGTGTCTGAATTTGCTTGAGGTGTATAGAAAATTGGTTTTCGCACAAGGTGTAGGGTTAACTAAATAAGGGCACTACTCCCTGATTTTACTTATTTTTGAGTTTTATTATTTTATTATGCTCATAAAGTCAGTCCTGGCTATTTTATTTTTTCTTTTTTGTTTGCAAGCCTTTTCAAATCCCAAAGATTCGTTGAGGCTAGAGAGCAGGAATGAAAAAAAGTTTATTGTTCATAGGGTTATAAAATCTGAATCACTTAATTCAATCAGCAAAAAATATGGTGTAAATGAGTCGGAAGTACTCAGCAGCAACCCGCTGTTAAGCGGAAAAGTATATGAAGGTCAGGTTTTAAAAATACCTGTCAACGAATCTAAATATGGCGTTGTTACTATTGCGCCAGTTAAGCCTATGGCCGTTTCAAAATTACCTTTGGCTAAAACACTTCCAACCCCTGAAGAAAAAATTGCTCAAAAATCTGAATCGATAATTAAAGAAGAGCCTGTTGAGGTTTTACCAGAAAGCAAGCAAGCAGAAGTAACATCACCAGCCAAGAAAGTTGAAAAGCCTTTTAAAGTTTATGTTGTAGCCTCTCCACAAACTGTGCAGCATTTAAGCGAATCATTTGCGGTAAATACAGCAGAAGTAATTGCTTTAAATGAATTGAAAAATCATAATTTAAAAGAAGGACAAAAAATAAAAATTCCTTATGATAATACCCCGATTATTGCAAAAGCAGAAATAAAACCTAACATCAAAGCAGTTGTTAAAGAAGATTTGCCACCGGTAAATCCAAAACCAGCAACAGCACCAGTAATAGTGGCCACTGCTAGACCAATAGTTAATGCTAACAGAGTAAAGGTTGCAACTGCAAGCATTAAACCGCAAGAAATAAAAGTAGAAAAAAAGGTAAAGTATGAGCCGGTATCAAATAAAATAGCAGATACTGTTGCTGTTTTAGCCATGCGAAAAAAGAAACTTGAAGCTGATTTTGCGCGTTTAGATAGCATGTATACTCACCCAGATGGTATTGCCTATAAGGCTTTTGATTATAAACAAACAGATTACCAATTTGATTTGTACTCAATGCGCTTAGCAGAGGCAAATGCCATTGATGTACCTACAACTAATCAAAGCAAAGGTTATGGAAATAAAAACACCACCCATTGTGTAAAAAATGGTGAAACTTTAGCTTCTATTGCCAAGAAATATAAGATTACTGCAACAGATATTATAAACTGGAATGGCTTAACAAATTATCGGGTAAAGGTAGGACAAGATTTAGTGATAAATTCGGCCAGAGGAGATTTGTCTCCTTATGAGCGTAGCATTGCTAAGCAAGTTAAAATGAATTTAGAAACGGCCATTGTTTCTGAAAACATTCATGGATTAGCCCAATTTGAAAGCAGGATTTCGCAAAATAGGGGAGTATATGCCAATAATATTGAAAAGGGTAAATTTGTTTACATAGTTAACAAAGACAATTACTTAGAGGATTTTGCTATGGTTATTGGACCTTTACCAAAGGGAACGCCAAAGGAAATAATAGTTATTGTGGATACTGAAACTGCAAGAGAGTTGAAAATTGAAAAATCTTGGGTAAATGTTGAATTGTATTATGGTTCAGCTATTCAATATAAGGCAGAAAAGGAAACAGAGGCAGAAGCAAAAAATAAATAAAAGTACTTGAATTCCGCTCCTCAAATAAAAACGTATCCTGCAAAAAAGCTTGTTGAATACCCGCTATTCAGTATTCTAATTCCAACTTGGAATAACCTAGCATACCTTCAACTTTGTATCAAAAGTATTCATCAAAATAGTAGGTTCAAACACCAAATTATTATTCATGTGAATGAAGGCAATGATGGCACAAGAGAATGGGTTGATGCTGCTGATTATGCCTATACTTATTCTGAAGAAAATGTTGGGGTGTGTTACGCACTTAATTCATCTTCAAAGCTTGTAACCACCAATTATATACTCTATATAAACGACGACATGTTTGTAGGCAAAGATTGGGATTACTATTTGATGCAAGCAATTGAAGCCAAAGGCGATGAATATTTTTATTATTCGGGCACTATGGTTGAATTTGAAAATTCGGGAAATGCCGCTGTTTTATCTCCCTATGATTTTGGTAGAGACTATGATACTTTTGATGAAGATGCCTTCAATAAATTGGTTGAAAGTAAACCAAAACCTGATTGGTTTGGAGCTTGCTGGCCGCCAAGTATTGTGCACAAAAAGATCTGGGATTTAGCCAAAGGTTATGATGTGGCTTACTCTCCTGGATTTTATTCCGATCCAGATTTTGCAATGAAAATTTGGCAATTAGGTGTAAGAGATTTTAAAGGAATTGGTGGTAGTATGGTTTATCATTTTAAATGCAAATCTACAGGTAGGGTTGTTAGAAATAATGGCCGAAAAACCTTTGCTAAAAAATGGGGTATTTCTTCTTCTTTTTTATATAAACAAGTATTGAAATTAGGGGATCCATTTCAAGAAAATGTTCAGCTAAAATTTCCTATACCACCTTTATTGTGGTTAAATAAAATAAAGGCATTTTATATTGCCAATTTTTAGATCTGATCCAATAAGTTTCTCGAACCGATGCTAGATTTAACGGTGAATCCTTCGCCATATTTTACGCCAATTTGCCTGCCATATTCAAGGCACCTACCTTCTATATGCTTGATAAATTCTTTTGTGGCAATAGGCGTTATTGGCTCTATTGATTTTGGATTGTAAAATTGTGTTTCAAAAGCTTTAATTGATTCCATTTTCCGATCAAAAAAAGGTGTAATATCAAAAACAATATCTGGCTTAGTTAGCATATCCTGAATGTAATGGTATACTTTTTTTGTTCGCCATTCATGTTGGGTATTGCCATTAATGGAGGTGTTTATTTTCTTTAATCCAGACAAAAAGCACGCATCATGAACCAAGTCGGCAGCCCTACCATGGTCAATATGCCTATCGCTTTCGGCATTGGCCAAAACAATTTCAGGTTGGTATTTTCTAATTACCTCAATTACCTTCATCAAATGAACCTCGTCTTTTACAAAGAATCCATCTCTAAAGCCTAAATTTTCTCTGTTGTGTATCCCTAAAATTACAGAGGCCTTTTTTGCTTCTTCATCGCGGGTTTCGGCAGTACCGCGGGTGCCTAATTCACCTCTGGTTAAATCTACAATCACCACTTTATACCCAAGGGCAATATGTGCCATGATTGTTCCACTACAGGCCAATTCTGCATCATCAGGATGTGCTGCAAATACCAAGATATCGGTTTTCATAGTGCGATATTACAATATTGGATTAACTATTTAGTGTTCTTCTTTTCTCTTTCTTTGATAAACTCTGTTAGTTGCTCCACGTTGATGCGTTTGGCTAAAATCTTTTTGTTTTCATCTAGCAAGTACAAAACTGGCGTGCTGTAAATATCATATAATTTGCGGAAATTGGTTTCATTATTTGGATCATACACATTTAACCATTTCAATTTGTTCTCGCGTAAATACTTTAGCCACTCCTTAGAATCTGGCGTTAGGCTCACGCCATAAACATCAAACATTTTTAAGCCTGTTGCTCCTCTAGGGTTTAGTTCATCATAAAGTGTTCTTAGCTTTGGCATTTCTTCTTTACACTTACCGCAATTGGCATCCCAGAATATGAGCAAGGTATATTTTGCTTTGATATTGTAAAGGCTATGATACACATTGTTGGTATCTAACATATTTAAGTTTGGACCTCTGTTACCAATTAAATTATTCCTTAATTGATCTGCTCGGTCTTTCATTTTAAACAACAAAGTTTCATCAATCCAAAATGCTTTTCCTTTGGCATAATATTGATCTATCATGTACACAAAAACCTTGTCCATTCCCATATAAGTGGAAGTTTCGTAATGGTTGGTGATCCAGAACAAGCAATATTTAAAGTTCTCTTTACCAGCAGCAGCTTTGGTTAAAACAAAATCTGCCGATTTAATAATGCTATCAGGAATTTGAGGCGTTAATTTTACCATAAATCCTTCAAATTTGTTGTGGAACACAGGTGTTCTCACAATGCGTTCATCGCTCCAATCAAAATTATCAAAGTAGTGGTTATAGTAGTAGTTAAACTGAAAATTTGAATCAATGATTTCGCCTTTGGAATTCTTTGGAGCATCCGGCACATCAACATCTGTCATCATTTTAAAAATCTTACTCAATAACATTTGAGGATGTTCTTTTAAAACACCCTTTCTGTATTCGAATAAGTCTTGTGAAATCTTTTTATATTTTTCACCTGTAATTCTTAAAGTGGCAGTATCATTGATTTCCTTGGCCTTTTTAATCTGGGCATCTAATTCATTGGCTTGCCTACCCATTGAAGAAGTGTAACGCGTGTAAGCAAAAAACACATCGTTTTCTGGTGAACCTTTGATCTTCATGTTCATGATAACATCTGCTGTATCTGTTTCTAAACTAAATTCGGGTTCAGTAACAATAAAATCGAACAACAAAGATTTTTCTGCGGTAGCAACTAAGTATACTCCACCCTCAAGAGGCTTATCGCCTTTGTAAACCATTTTACCAGCTTTATCGGTAACAGCACTATCTCTCAAATATTGTTTGTCGCCAAAATAATAGCCTAAATAAAACTTTTTGTTGGGCGCTCCTTTAATGGTGATAGCAATATTATAGGCATCTTTAGCAAATGTGTTGCCTGTCAAAAGCAGGATAATAAATAAAAATAAAGCTGATTTTTTCATAAATATTTGTTCTATTTCAGGTTGTGAAAATAACCAAAATCAAACCACTCTTCAAGCATTCTTAGGATTTAACATATTTTTAAGTGAATTCTAATGAGTTAGGTTTGGTTCGAACCAATAAAAATCATTTGAATACATGACATTCAGTATTTGTTGAACCAAAAATTGAGATTAGCTTTGTTTAAGAAATTAATTAACAATTTTTATCATTACACTAATTTAAATTAAGGCACACTTTGGCTAAATTCAATCACGATTTTAAAAAGTTTGATAAAACCATTGCCACAGATATTTCAAAAAATCCTGTGGCCATTGATCGTCGCACAATAGCTGATTCTATTATATTACAAGACTAGTATCAAACTTTCTTAAATATTTACGATGAATTAAAATTGATTTTAAAAAATTTCTAATGAAGACCTACTAAATTTGTAAGCAGTGAAAACATTGCCAAAAGAATTTGTTGAAAGTATTCTGTCTCTTTTTCCTGAGGAGGCAGGATATTTTTTTGAGGCATTATCAAACAATGCCATCACTTCTATTCGTATCAATGTCCATAAAAAAAGTACGGCATTTGAAAATGAAACGCCCATTGAATGGTGCGCAAATGGCAGGTATTTGGCAGAGCGCCCTTCTTTTATCTTAGATCCATTTTTGCATGCAGGTGCCTACTATGTGCAGGAAAGCTCTAGCATGTTTTTAGCTGCTTGTATCAAAAATTTGCCCCTTCCAGCAAATACCATTGCCCTTGATTTATGCGCTGCTCCTGGTGGTAAGAGCACTTTAATTTTGGATTCATTGCCCAAAGATTCCATGTTGGTCTCCAATGAAATTATTAAAAGCAGGGTCAATGTGTTGCAAGAAAACCTCATTAGGTGGGGTTCGCCAAATTTTGTTGTGACCAATAATGACCCTAAAAATTTCCAGAGAGCAGGGGCCATATTTGATCTAATAGTTGTAGATGCACCATGTAGTGGCGAAGGTCTGTGGCGCAGAGATGCCAGTGCCATTAACGAGTGGAGTATGCCCAATGTGCTCTTATGTGAAGCAAGGCAAGAGCGCATTTTACAGGATATTTTACCCTGCCTCAAACCAGGCGGTTTTCTCATTTATTCTACTTGTACTTTCAATGAATTAGAAAATGAAAAACAAGTTGAAAAATTGGTTTTGGATCAAACCGTACAGCCTTACCCAATAAACATACCCGCTGATTGGCCCTGCAAAAGCAACGACAATTTTCAGTTTAGGTTTTTGCCTCATTTGGTAAAAGGAGAAGGACTTTTTATGGCAGTGCTACAAAAGCCCAATGTGCAAGATGATTCTAACAAGCACCAAAAAAGAGCAGGACTCAATTTTGTATCCAAGAAATTATTGCCCGAACTCCATATTTGGCTTGCTGATCCATTATCTTTCGATTATTTTATGGAAAATGATTTTGCGTATGCATTTCCTAAATCGGTGCTTCCTGAATACGAAATCATTAGAAGCACCCTCTACGTTAAGCATGCCGGTATTTGCATGGGTAAATTTGATAAGAATGGCAAACTCATTCCAGAACATTCTTTGGCCATGTCAACTGCCATAGCGTTACAAATTCCAAAATTCGGTTTGAACCGAGATGAGGCTATCAGTTATTTGCAAAAAGGAAACATCAATCCGCCTAATAATGGATTGATTGGCTGGTGTTTGGCGTATTACGAGGGCCTGGCATTGGGTTGGTTAAAAGTATTGCCCAGCAGGGTGAACAATTATTTTCCTCCTGAGTATAGGATACTAAAAGATATTCAAATAGGCTAAGGCAAGCTGCCTTAAAAGTGTTACCTTCGCGCCCTAAACATTATTGGGAAAATACCATTATGAAATTTCATTTAAACTTACTAAGAGCTGTAAATAGAGCCATATATACCATTTTTGAGGACGAAAAATACGCGGATAAAGTTTTGGAACGCATCCTAAAATCGAATAATTTATGGGGTGCGCGCGACCGGGCATTTATTGCAGAAAATACCTACGACATGGTACGTTACTGGCGTTTAATTCGTGCTGTGGCCGAGCTTGAAACCCATGAATTGAATGAAACCAATTTATATACTTTGTTTGGAACTTGGCAAGTTTTAAAAGGCGTTTCTTTGCCCAAATGGGAAGAGTTTAAAAACGTAGATGAAAAGAAAGTTGCTCATAATTACAAGATTTTAAAAACCCAAAGAAAGATACTTTATTCTTTCCCCGATTGGTTAGATGATTTAGGTTATGAAGAATTGGGCAAGCAATGGAATAAAGAAGTGGATGCTTTAAATGAAACCGCTCCTGTGGTTATTAGGGTAAATAATTTAAAAAGTAATAAGGCAGATTTGGCCAAAAGTCTCACAGATAAAGGAATTCAAACAGAGGTGGTTCAAGGCTGTAAAGACGCCTTGATTTTAAAGCAAAGACAGAATTTATTTATTACCCCAGAGTTTAAAGAAGGCCTTTTTGAGGTACAAGATGCCTCTTCGCAATTGGTAGCGGAGTTCTTGAAAATTGAGCCAGGAATGCGCATTGTAGATGCTTGTGCTGGCGCTGGAGGTAAAACGCTACACATTGCTTCTATTACCCAAAACAAAGGACGAATTATTAGTTTGGATACCGAACAATGGAAATTGGATGAAACCAAAAAACGTGCAAGGAGAGCAGGTGTAAGTAATTTAGAAATTAGGTTAATTGAAGGTAGCAAAACCATGAAAAAACTTCATGATACCGCAGATCGCCTATTATTGGATGTTCCTTGTAGCGGTTTGGGTGTTATTAAACGTAACCCTGATGCCAAATGGAAATTAAGCTTAGAGTTTATTAATAGACTAAAGATAATGCAATCAGAAATTATCCAAGATTATTCAAAAATTGTAAAAGTGGGTGGCAAAATGGTTTATGCCACTTGTAGCATTCTTCCTTCCGAGAACCAAGGTCAGGTAGCAACTTTTTTGAAAAATAACCTCAACTATAAATTAGAAGAAGAGAAAATTGTATTGCCTAGTGAGTCTGGTTTCGATGGATTTTACATGGCCAGAATAATCAGAGAGAGCTGATATTTTTACTTTTATTTCTTCCATATTTAGTTATTTTTGACAAGTATCTTCGCAAAACTAAACCTACCAATATGTGTTTAAACCGTAATATTCAATTAGCATTTTTAGCTACTCTTTTTTTAGTTTTTGGCTGTGGTAATAAGAAAGAAGCCCCAAAGGGAATTGTTTTAGAAGTTCCTGTAATTAATGTTTTTACGCAAGATGTTCCGATTACGTCGGAATTTACCGGCCAAACATTGGGCGAGGAAGACATTCAAATTGCACCTCGTGTAAAGGGCTTGATAGAGAAAATTCACTTCATTGAGGGGTCATTCGTAAACAAAGGTCAAATACTCTACGAAATTGAGTCGCTAACCTACCAAAACAATGTAAGTGTTGCCGAGGCCAAATTATCTGAGGCCAAAACCAATTTAGCCGCAGCAAAATCTGATTTTGAGCGCATGGATGCTTTGGTTAAAATTAAAGCTGTTAGTCAGAGAGAATATGAGGCCGCAAAAGTAAAGTATGATGCAGGAAATGGTCAGTTAAGTTCTGCCGAAGCACAATTAAGAAATTCCAAAATTGATTTAGGTTATTGCTTTATTAAAGCGCCAATAGCCGGTATTATTGGCATTTCAAAATTCCAAGTAGGGTCTTATGTTTCGCCAGGACCGCAATCTATTTTAAACACTATTTCTTCTACTTCGAACATTAGGGTGCGATTTACAATTGCAGAGCAAGAGTATTTGCGCCTTTATAAAGAAAAGCAGAAAGCCGACAATAATTTGAATACTGGCTCAGGCATTCACCTAAAGTTATCTGATGGCAGTGATTATGGCATTGTTGGTTCATACAGTTTTGCCAATCGCGAGGTAGACCCTACCACAGGAGCTATTATGTTAGAGGCTAAGTTTAGCAATCCAGATCAACTAATTCGTCCGGGGCAATATGTAAAAGTATTGGTATCACCCGAGTTAAGAAAAAATGCGCTTGTTATTCCACAAAGAGCGGTTATTGAAATGCAGGGGATTTACCAAGTTTATGTATTGGGAGATAGCAATAAAGTTCATTTAACTATTATTCAAACCGGACCATCATTTCAAGATGCCTACGTAGTTGAAAATGGACTTAAACCCGGCGATAAAATTGCTATAGGTGGAACCATATTATTGAAAAACGGCAGCACCATAATCCCAAAACCTACAGATTGGACTCCGGGAATGAATATCGCAAAAGCAGCTAATAACAAGTAATTTAAGTTAGTATTTATGGGAGAATTTTTTATTAGAAGACCAATAGTTGCTATGGTTATTAGTATCATTATTGTGATACTAGGTTTGTTAGCTTTGCAAAAAACACCCATAGCGCAATACCCAGATATTAACCCTCCAGTGGTTAAAATTACAACTAGTTATACTGGTGCAAGTGCAATAAACGTTGAACAAGCCGTTGCTACACCCATAGAGCAAAAGGTAAATGGTGTGGAAAATATGTTGTATATTAAGTCGGTAAACACCGCCGATGGCGCGCTAACCATTGAGGTAACCTTTGATGTGGGAACCAATTTGGACAATGCCAACATGTTAACCCAAAATAGGCAGAAACAATCGGAGCCGTTTATGCCGCCTAGTGTAAAGCAACAAGGTGTAGTAGTTAAAAAATCATTGTCGTTTCCAATGTTGCTTTTTACACTAACATCTACCAATCCTCAATATGACGGCAAATTTTTAAACAACTATGCCAATATCAATATTGTTGATCAACTTGCTCGCATAAGTGGGGTAGGTGAAGTTGCCTTATTTGGTGGAAGCGATTATGCCATGCGCATTTGGCTCAAACCAGCTGTTATGAATAAGTTGGAAGTTGATATAGACGAGGTTAAGAAGGCATTGAACGACCAAAATATGATTAGCCCAGGTGGTAAATTTGGTGCAGAGCCATCACCAATTGGTACAGAATTTACTTATGGTGTTAATTTACAAGATAGGCTAGTTACCGAAAAACAGTTTGCAAATATTGTTGTTCGTAGGAAAGAAGATGGCTCTCAAATTTTATTGGGTGATATTGCAAGGGTAGAATTAGGAACCGAGAATTTTAGTGCAATAGGAAGAAGAAATGGTGCGGCAAGTTCAATTATAACAGTGTACCAAATGCCTGGTAGCAATGCATTGGAGGTTGCCGAAAAAGCAAAAAAGGTGATGGAAGAAATGTCGCAAAGGTTTCCTAACGACATAAAATACCAAGTTTCATTAGATACTACATTGGCTATTACAGCTGGGGTAGAAGACATTGTTCATACTTTATTTGAAGCAATTATTTTAGTAATTGTGGTGGTGTTTATATTCCTCCAAAATTGGCGTGCCACATTAATTCCACTTATTACAGTGCCAATTGCATTAATTGGTACTTTGGCTGTTTTTCCTTTATTGGGTTTTTCTATCAACGTACTTTCACTTCTTGGTTTGGTTTTGGCAATTGGTATTGTGGTAGATGATGCCATTGTGGTGGTAGAAGCTGTTATGCATCATATAGAACATGGCAAAACGCCCAGGGAAGCAACTATTCAGGCCATGAAGGAAGTTACCGGACCAGTTATAGCAATTGCATTAATCCTAATTGCTGTTTTTGTTCCAGTGGCTATGACGCCAGGAATAACAGGACGGTTTTACCAACAATTTGCACTAACCATTGCTGTATCCGTGGCATTTTCTGCATTTAGTGCTTTGTCACTAAGTCCAGCATTGTGTGCCATGATCCTAAAACCTACCAAACCTTTGAATGAACAAAAAGGCCTGCTTGCAAAATTCTTTCTTGGGTTCAACCACATGTTTGATAAGGTAACAGGCGGTTATTTGAAAGGAGCTAATTACTTTGCTAAAAAGTCACTAAGAATAGTGTTGTTACTCGCAGTAGTAATGGGAGCTGTGGCGATTTTAGGTAAGAAAATTCCTGTTGGTTTTATTCCTGAAGAAGACCAAGGGTATTTTCTGCTAAATGTGAGTTTGCCTCCTGCTTCTTCCCTAAAAAGAACCGATGAAGTAACCAGAAAAATTGAAGCAGCATTAGCAACGGAGGAAGATTTATTGTCGTACTCCACAGTTAATGGTTTTAGCATGCTAACTGGATCTTACCAACCAAATAGTGCCTGTTTTTTTATCTCTTTAAAACCTTGGGAAGAGCGCAAAGAAACTTCGAAACAATTAGTTAATAGGTTAAATAAAAAGTTCTCAGTTGGGATTACAAATGCAACCGTAATGGCATTTGGACCACCAGCTATACAAGGTTTGGGAGCTTCGGCCGGTTTTAGTATGATGCTGCAAGATAGGGGAGGTAATACACCACAATATCTAGCACAACAAACGCAATTGTTTATTGCTGCCGCCCAAAAGCGACCAGAAATTAAACGTATTTATACTACTTTTAATGCTGCTAGCCCCCAAGTAAAATTAGATATTGATACAGAAAAAGCGATGAAATTAGGAGTTCCTGTTTCAAAAATAACAGAAGCAATTGGAGCTTATCTTGGTGCAAGTTATGTGAATGATTTTAATAGGTTTGGCAGGCAATACAAAGTTTTTATTCAGGCCCAACCAGAAGACAGAGCTAAGCCCGAGAATTTAAGTCTCATCTTTGTGAAAAATAAAAATGGCGACATGGTTCCTGTTTCTACATTGGTTAAAATAACCAAAGTTGCTGGTCCAGATTTTACCAACCGTTTGAACCTATACAGAGCTGCAGAAATTGGTGGTTCACCAAATTATGGTTACAGCAGTTCACAAGCTTTAGATGCTTTGGAGGAAGTAGCAAAAGAAGTGTTGCCTTCCAACATGAGTTATGATTATATCAACTTATCTTATCAAGAGAAACATTCACCAGGTGGAGCCACAGTGTTTTTAATGGCTTTGGTTTTTGTATTCTTGATCCTAGCTGCCCAATATGAAAGTTGGAAACTGCCGTTCAGTGTATTGCTCGGTGCGCCTTTTGCAGTCTTTGGTGCCTTCTTGGGATTGTTTCTTGCTGGTTTTGCCAACGATGCTTATGTTAACAATGTGTTTGCCCAAATTGGCTTAGTATTGCTTATTGGTTTGGTTGCTAAAAATGCCATTCTAATTGTAGAGTTTGCCAAAGAATATTACGAAAAAGGTGGCGTTACTTTATATGAAGCTGCAATGCATTCTGCAAAATTGCGTTTCCGCCCAATTTTAATGACGGCCTTTGCATTTATTCTAGGCGTGGTGCCTTTGCTAACAGCAACTGGTGCGGGTTCACAGGCTCGGATAGTTATGGGTATGGCTGTGTTCAGCGGAATGCTAGTGGCAACTGTGCTTGGGGTTTTGATAGTACCAGGTTTATATGTAATGATTGAGGGGATTGGAAAAGCCAAGGATCATAAGGAACCTTTGGCCGATAACGAAAATAATACACATCCTTAAAGTATGAAAGCAATTAACATAAAACATAATTGGCCTTTAGCAGTCATCCTTTTTATAAGTTTAATTTCATTTTCTGCTTGTTTGGTTGGACCAAAATACAAGCAGCCTGCTACACCTAAATTAGAAACGGCAAATTACGATAGCTTTGCGGCTAAAACAGACACCGCAGCGCTTGTAGCATGGACAGAAGTTTATAAAGATGCAGAATTAACCAAATTAATTCGGTCGGTGCTCAACAGCAATTTAGATTTATTAACTGCCCTTGCTCGTTTTGATGAATCTAGGGCGCAATATGGTATTGATCGTTCTGTTGTGTTTCCATCATTGGGTTATAGTTTGAATGCTCGTAGCAACAATTATGGTGAGAATGCCTTATTGCCTAATCCAGGACAAAACAATAACATGTACAAGACCACAGCTAACTTTAGCTGGGAAATTGATTTGTTTGGAAAATTAAGGCATCAAAAAAGAGCTTCTATGGCTTCGATGCTTGCTTCGGGTAACAACGCACAAGCTTTAAAAGTAAGTTTAATTGCAGAAACAGCCTCATTATATTTCAATTTGCGCGACCTCGATAATAGATTGGAAATTGCCAAAACAACGGTTTCTATTAGGAAGAAATCATTGGAAGTAATTACGCAACGATTTGAAAAAGGTTATGTGTCGGAATTAGACCAATTACAGGCTCAGCAGCAACTTTCGCAGGTGGAGGCATTGGTGCCAAATATTGAGCGTCAAATAATCTCGGTTCAAAACGCCTTGAGATTATTAACAGGATTACCTCCAGGAAATATTGCGAGGGGTAAAGATAATTATAACCAACAGTTACCAGCCCAAATACCTGTTGGATTAACTGCTGATTTGATTAGAAGAAGAAATGATATTGTGGTTGCCGAACAAAATTTAATAGCACAAACAGAAATGATTGGGGTGGCAACTGCCATGAGGTACCCTTCAATTCAGTTGGCAAGCTTTATTGGATTATTGAGTCCAAATTTGAACAATTTAATTGACCCAGGTTCACTGGCAATGGGAGTGAGTGGAGGAATATTTGGTCCTATTTTTGAGTTTGGTAAAAATAAAAATAGGGTCATTGTTCAAAAACAACGCACTGAGCAATTGACTTTGCAATACCAAAAAGTAGTATTGAATGCATTGGTTGAAATAGATAATTCTTTGGCCGCTATCAAAACCTATGAAACAGAATACATGGCAAACAAAGCTGGGTTGGCTGCTTCCACCAAAGCATTTGAATTAACTCAAGCACGCTATAGCAATGGGTATTCAAACTACCTTGAATTGTTGAACCAAGAAAATAATTTATTGAACGCTCAGATAAATGAATCGGTAACCAAAAAGCAACAGAATATTGCGGTGGTTAATTTGTTCAAAGCATTGGGTGGTGGTTGGGATGCCCAATAATTGCTAGCTGCTTATTTAACGATTATTTCATCTGCAAATATCATGGAAGGATAACCTTCGCCTGGATGACCTTTTGGCAATGGACCAAAATACTTGCATATTACTTTTAGTTTTCGCACTTTTCTGTTTTTAAAGTTGGCATCTTCAATAGCTATTTTTGAAACGCCATCTTTGTTATATGCAACAGATTTAGATTTCCCATTCTTATCAAATTCTGTCAATTCTATCTGGAAAAAAATGGTGTCATTATAATTGATGCCATCTTCTGAAATCAAGAGTTGAATTTGTTTAGGTAGAAAAACCCATGAAGGCGTATTTTGATAAAAGCTCATCTTAAAATAATTCATTTTTAGGACTGTTTCAAAGTCGAGGTCGATAATTAAATCACTGCCAGAATACCCTTGCCACCTGCCACTTCTTAGGTTATTTTTATCGCCAATTCTCCCATCTGCCAAGGCCATTGGTCCGCCACCAGAATAGGCAGGATGGTATTTGCTGTATGGCACATTGATCTTGCTTATTTTGCCAATTGCTTGATGGTACACAAAGCTGTCTCGGCTTATATTTATTGGAGCCTGCGCGTTATTAATACTGGCACAATTCACTTGTATATCTTCTTTGGTATAAATTGGTTTTTTGTAAATTTTAGCATCCATGGTCGGATTGTCTTTGCCTAAACAATAGTAAATTGGATCATTGCTAAGTGGAGCCATTATTTTAATTTCCCTTCCTTTATTGCTAATTTTATCGGAGGCGGTAATTATGCAGTGACTTGGTAATAGGTTCAAATCTAAGAGCACATTGTCATATTTAGTAAGGTTGTTTTGTAACCACCAATTTCTATTTTCTTGTAAATATAAATAGCTGAAATCTTGCTTAAGGTTCAATAATTTTTGTTTAAGCTGATCCAATTCTAATAATAAATTTTGCTTTGGATATTGGTTCAAAACGAAGCTGGCATAATGTGAACGGAAAAGATTTTTTTCTGCCGAAAATTGGGCCTCTCTTATGGCATACTTTAAATTTTCACCAGCCGAATTACCAGGCTTGGTATAGCTTAATAGGCTATCTACTTTTTTATAAATACCATTCAATTCTACCAAGGCATTGGTATTGGCGAGTTCAACTTCTTTGCCAATATAATCGGGCAAGAGCGGAAAAATTGGTTCAAAAAAAGTTGCATTGTGTAGCATTTTTTTTGCCTTCGCTTGGTGGAGTTT